>JAPHTU010000330.1 GCA_026196145.1 Gammaproteobacteria bacterium | reverse complement strand
GTGGACACCTTCGAGCCCGAGCCACCGGTGGACCTGGGGGCGGTGGGCCAGGAGATCGCGGACCTCAAGGGCCAGTTGGCTGACGTCGAGGCGCGCATGGCGGCCTCCCTGAGGGAGTTGGGACTGTGATGGCTGGCTTCCAGTAACCGAGTGGATGGGAGCCTGCCAAACCCATGACGGATAAGCCAGACACTGCTATGAATAAGTGCTTGGTAATATGTTTATACATTAACTATCCCTCTGTAATAATTATCGTGTTGATCGTGACCGAGTCTAACAAATATATATTGTCAGGTCTTTCCGGTAAATGACTGAATATACCCTGATTTCGCCTGTATGACGGATGAACTATCATTATATATATGGGTACTCAACGATAATTAAAGCCGGTAACCGGAATGACAGACCGTACACACCGCAATGCCCTGGATGAAGGTCACAAACTTCACTGGTACAAAATTGAAAAAATACTCGGTGAAGGCGGCTTTGGAATCACCTACCTGGCACTGGATACCAACCTGGACAGGCAGGTCGCCATCAAGGAATACCTGCCCTCTGACCTCGCCACACGTGAAAAGGACAGTACGCTGCAACCCATTTCAGAGGACCGCCAGCAGATGTATACCTGGGGCCTTGACCGCTTTCATAAAGAAGCAAAAACACTGGCAAAATTCAGTCACCCGAATGTGGTGCGGGTATACAACGTATTCAGAGCGAACAACACCGCCTATATGGTCATGGAGTTTGAGTATGGCGATAGCCTTGAGCTGTTAATCAAGGAGAATCAACTCAGCAGCGAGGCTGATGCCCTCAACCTGCTGTTCCCGTTACTGGATGCACTGGAAAATGTTCATCATGCCAATATCATCCATCGTGATATCAAGCCGGCGAATATTTATATCAGAGATAACGGCAGCCCGGTTTTACTCGATTTTGGCTCTGCCAGGATCGCCATGGGCACAAAGACCCGGACCCTGACCAGTGTGGTATCGCCCGGCTTTGCGCCATTCGAGCAATACAACCCGGAAGGAACCAAGCAGGGCCCCTGGACCGATATCTATGCATTGGGCGCCACTCTGTATGCCATTGTTGCCGGCAGAGGTCCACTCGATGCCATCGTTCGTGGGCAGGCCAGGCTGGAAGGCAAGGAGGGTATCCTGGTACCTGCTGCCAAGATTGGCAAAGACCGATACTCAAATCAGTTCCTTACTGCTATCGACCGCTCGCTGGAGTTTATGCCAAAAGATCGGCCACAGAGCATTGCCGAGTGGCGCAGCATGTTTCCGGGGCAGCCATCAACGCCAGCCTTTACCGCTGTTCATGAAGAAGATATCCCTACCGTTATTTCTGAAGAACACAAACCGGCGACCGAAACCCGGGTTTTCGACGCACACCCTTCAACAGCGGATAAACCACGCGCCTCCATTAAAAGAATCTCGGCATACATCCTGTTACTACTCATCGTAGCTGGTGGTATTTTTCTTGGCCAGAGTGATGACTGGCAGCAGTGGCTCGAAGCGGTAACGCCGGGAGACTCACAACAGGAGATTGAAAGAATAGCTGCAGAGAAGGCCGCACAAGAGCGGGCAATCCAGCGGGAAAAGGAAGAAGCCTTGCGTCTCGCCGAAGAACGAAGCCGCGCCAAGGATAAACTGCAGTTCGATCGACTCATGCAGGAGGCAAAGTCAGCCAGCCAGGCAGGTGACAGTGAATTGGCTATCAAAATGCTTGAACTCGCGTTAGGCCTGTATCCGGATGACGTTATCGCAAAGCTAAATCTGCAGAGAGAAAAGGATAAAATCAAGCAGTCAGAAGAACATAACACCCGGGTCAAACAACTACTTTCACAGGCAAATGGATTACTTAAATCCAATAAACTGGGCAGTCCACCCGGAGATAATGCCGCGGAGCGATATAAACAGGTATTACAGATAGCACCAAATCATCGCAAGGCAATCGATGGTTTAAAAAAGATTACAAATAGATATGTCAGCATGGCCAACGCTGCAACAGCCAGGGATGATTTCTCGAAGGCATCTGGCCTGCTATCCACTGCGCTGGACATATTGCCCATGGATAGCGTATTCGATGACTCACGCAACCAGTTGGCAGCATCCAGAAATCGTCTCAACACCAGAAAGGAAAAGTTACAGAAGGACAGGCAAAGACAAACACAGCTTGCCAGGGAACAACAGCTAAAGGAACAGGCCAGACTAAAGGCTGAGCGACAGGCCGAAGTCGATAAACAAAACCGCTTTGAGAGACTCATCAGTGAAGCGAAGATTGCGCTGAATAATGAGGAAAAAGACCTCGCTATAGAAAAATATTCCGAGGCACTTGGTATCTTTCCATCTGATGAGCGTGCGATATCAGGCTTAAGCAGCGCAAAAAAAATGACCTATAAGGCATGCAAACAAATTGTCGGGACCTGGCTATGGTCTGTGGGTACCACGCTCGCCGTTAATGCTGACGGCACATGCAGAAACAGCTTCCTGTTTGTCAGCCTGCCCTGCTCCTGGACCTGTACGGACGGCAAGGAAAGAAAATTTGAGTTCAGAGACCAGCAGACCTATGTCGTCACCATGTCGAAAGATGGGAGTACGCTACATTCACAAGGTCTGACCGCCAGGCGAAAGGCGATAAGCAAGCCATCCGATGATGAAGATTATGGGGATACAGACAGCTACTGAATAATGTCTAGCTAAAGTGTTTACTAGTGTTCCTTTCTCTTAACATCATCGCCCCGATGCAATAGTAGCCGCTCAACCTCGGGTAAGGCAGCACCCGTAACAGATAACCAGATACGCTTGACCGGGTGCGGTTTATTTATCCTTATCGAATGAACAAGTGACTCAAGGCTTTCCTCACAAGTCAGCCAGCCATGTTTGTATCCAAGTAGCGGCATCCGCAAACTCTTCACCCGCTTTACCCCGGTTAGCTGATGTATATGCTGCAAGGCAAGGTCAATCCATTCACGTTTACACATGACGTCCTGGTCAAAGTCGGCAATGACCGCTTTCCAGCGATGACCGCTGACAATGACTTCGCCTACCGGTAATGGCTGCTGGTCAATCAGGCTCGTCATCAGTCGGATGGGATGCTCATCGGTTTCTTTTGCAGAGGCATCCGCACTCAATACCTGCCAGGTGTCCTCCTCTACAATCTGCACATCAATCGGTATCAGTGGTTTTACAGAATCATCCGCGACATAAATTTCTACCGATTCGATCCGGGTCAACGGGGTTGGACCACCCTGGATAACACGTAATGTAGGAGACTTGCTCATGAAGTACTATTATAGGTGATCAATGGACATAAATAACAAACCGTCTGCTCCTGTGATCTGGCTATCAGCCATTCATGTCATCTACCTGATGTCATTACCGGTGCTGACAAACTTTACCCTGTCACCAATCATCGATGATACATGGCACACTGTTCTCTGGTTCATGTTCGGGGTACTTGGAATACCCCTTGGTTTTGCAGGTATGCTTTCACTTAACCCCTTCCCGAGGCAGGCAGCGGCCGCCATCATGCGCACATTTTTCCTGCCTGTAAGTGCAGGGCTATGGTGGTGGTTTCAGGAAGGCACATTACTGGAATATTTTGCCATCATGCTGATCTTTGAATTTCTAGCGATCTATCTGTCTATCTTTTTTATGTGCTTTATTCCACTAGGCTATTATGACCCGGAAAACCCCAAGGCCGGAAACCGTCGCACCTACATTAATATTCTGATATTCCAGGGCTTTGTCGCTGCGGGCGGTTTTATCGTACTGCTGCTGGCATCCTCCTGGCCATGGCTAATATCTGAACCGTTCTGGCATCATCCGCTCACCTATCTCATTCTGCTTATCGCCACTATTGAATATATTGTCGGCAACTTCAGCTGGCACAAAACCCATAGCTATCGCTGGAAGGAGAAAAAGGACAGGCCCACGCTAACGATGGATGACACGCTTTCAATCGAACCGGTACTGCTGCTTGCGCCTATACCCTGGTTTATCAGCCTGATTTACCTTGCGCCATAACAGTTTCAGGGATCAAGGCATTTCAATACTGCCTGGACGTGGCGGTATTAAATCACTCTTTCATTACCACCATCGATGGGTAGCTGGGCACCGGTCGTCCTGCCAAATAGTGGCCCCGCCATCTCGCAGACCATTTCAGCCACGTCATGCGAGGTAACTTCAACCTTCAACAGGTTATTGGTTTTATATTCCTCTACACTCAGCCCATAGTGTGTCGCACGCTTGCTTAGCACCTCGTCCGTCCAGATGGCAGTATCGAAAACCGCATTGGGATGGACGGTATTCACGCGTATACCATCAGACGCCAGCTCCATTGCCGCAATTCTGACCAGCTGGTTCAAACCTGCCTTTGCTGCCGAATAGGCACTGGCGCCTGGTCCGGGTGCAGGAACATTCTTGGATCCGATAATAATGACGGCAGCATCTAAACCGTGACGCAGATAGGGAATACACAGGGTTAATAGCTGTTGATGACTGGTCAGGTTGATATCGATACTGGACTTCCATGTGTAGTCATCCATATCGGCGATGGTCAGGCTCGAAGGAAATATGCCGGCATTACTGATGACGATATCCAGTCCACCAAAACGGTTAATACCCTGTTCCAGAGATTGCCTGACGGCATCTGCATCACAAATATCACAGGTCAAACCAAGCACAGGCTTGTCATCAAATAACCCGTTGATGGCCGGGTCAATATCCAGTGCAATCACGGCGGCCCCACGGGCAAGCAATGATTCAACACTGGCCTTGCCAATGCCGCTGGCGGCCCCGGTCACCAGTGCAACCTTGCCTTGAAAAAGTGGCGTAGAACCAGCCTTCTTCAGCTTCGCCTGCTCAAGCTCCCAGTATTCAACTTCAAAGATATCGCTTGCTGGTAGTGCCTGCCAGCCGCCCAGTGACTCTGCCCATTGGATACAGCGCATGGTGTGACGCACGATATCTGCAATAATCCCGGCCTCTTTGGTACTTGCACCAAAGCTGATGACACCCCTGCCCGGCCATACCGCCCAACGTGGCGCCGCATCCAGACAGGTCAGGGTTCCATCATTGTTGGCATCAAAATATGCCCGATAGTCGGCCTCATAGGCTGCCACGGTCTGCTCAACATCCCCGTCCAGCATCATGGGTATCCGTTTGGTGCGAATAACATGGTCCGGAGTCAATGGCCCACGTGTTGCGATATCGGCCACGTTCTCCAGCAGGGAAAATGCGATCGCCTCAGGTGAGTCATCAACCTGGCAAAGCATGGCCTTGCCGGCAAGCTTCGACACGGACTGGCGTATCCGTGCCAGTACAGGAAGCTCGATGGCCTCATGCCCTGTCACTATTTTAATCTCCAGGGCATTTTGCTGCGCCAGGTAATCATTGGCCTCGCCTACCAGCTTTAGCATGCGCTCATAACTGAGTTTTGCATCATCAGCGAACGAGAAGATGCCATGATTCATGAGCACCATACCTTCCAGCTTGCCCCAGTCGATATGCTCGGCCAACTCAACCACTTTTTTCGACAACACAAAACCCGGCATCACATAGGGAATGATCAGTACACGATCACCGTATATTTCACGGATACGTTCTTCGCCATTACTGGTATTGGTAATACTGACTACGGCATCCGCGTGGGTGTGATCTACATATCGATAGGGAATAATGGCATGCAGGACGGCTTCTACGGATGGATTCGGGGCACCTGGATCCAGCATCGCTGCACGTTGCTGTGTGACCATGTCAGTGTCTGACAGGCTATCCAGTTGCGCCATACGTTTGAGCACATCAAGCTTTACCGGCGCAAACCCGGCCGCCTCGATATCACCCAGGTCCCAGCCACTGCCTTTGACATACAGGACATCTAGGGAATCACCAAAGAAGTCTGCTGTCACCGCCTTAACAGAGGTATTACCACCGCCATGCAATACCAGGTCCTCATCCTGACCTATCAATCGTGATGTATAGGCGCGTAGCTCCAGCGGGTCATCGATATAACGACTCGCTTCATGGTCATCCCATAAATTCTTCATGGCATTATCTGTAGTGGTGTATGTAATAGAGATAAGCCAGCATGGCTGGCGGTGTCGCGCGGCATTATAACCGGGTATTTTTAAATGGCGATAGCCAACCCGAGAAACCTATTTCGTGTCCGCCAGATAGCGATCTGTAGCAAGCCCCGCCTTCGCGCCCGCACCTGCAGCGATGACGATCTGCTTGTCCTGTTCGTCGGTACAATCACCGGCCGCAAAAAAACCGGCGACATCAGTTGACTGGTCCCGGTTCACAGGAACTTCATATTGCTCGTTGAGCGTTACCAGGTCGGCAACGGGTTGAGTATTGGGCTCAAGCCCGATTTCCAGGAATGCGCCCTCAATCGCGAGGTCCTGGCGATGCTGGCTTACTTCTGATTCAAGACGAATCCCGGTCAGTTGCTTGTCACCCAGGAAACCCCATACGTGAGTCGATGGATGCAGGCTCACCTTGCTGTTTGCTGTTACCTGCTCGATCAATACTGGGTCCGCCTGAAAATCAGGAGTCACGTTGATGATATGTATCTCTGCTGCGTAGTTAAGCAGGTCGCGAGCGGCGGTAAAGGCCGAATTACCACCACCAACAATGGCGACCCGCTTACGCATATATAGCGGCGCATCGCAGGTAGCGCAAAAGGCAATACCACGGCCGATAAAACGCTTTTCACCGGGCACACCCAGCTGGCGATACCGTTTGCCTGCACAGTAGATAACAGCACGGCCCTTGTACTCCGAACCATCGTCACAACTGGCAATAAAATAATCTGCCTGCTTTGCAATTCTGGTGACCACGGCGTTCATTTGTTCGGCGAGTGGATAACGTTCTGCATGGGTTCGAAATAACTCGGCCAGTTCCTGCCCACCGACCTCACTCATACCTGGCCAGTTTTCGATGCTTGCCGTGTTAACCATCTGTCCGCCAATATCCTTGCCCAGCACCAGCACATCCCGCGCCTTGCGCGAGGCATAAATCGTTGCGGTCATCGCTGCAGGGCCAGCGCCAATGACGAGGATGTCATACAGGTGCTCGCTATCTGCCTTGCTGACATGGCGTTCTCCCCGATAATCCCGCATCTGGTCATCAAATTCACGATAGGCCCCGGGATTCACATGCTTGAGTATCTCTACAACTGCCTGTGATACCGGTAGTGCGCCCTCAATGCCAACACCCTCATCAATGACCGTGCGTGGCACACCGCCCACCTGATATCGCTGTACCAGTTGAGGGAATTCACTGGCATCCACCATATCGCCGCGAATCATCGGGTTTGCCATTGCCAGCTGGTGCACAACACGAACCATCTTTGGACAATAGGGGCATGTCAGTGTCACCATCACTTCCAGATGGGTCGGACGATTTATTTTTTCCACCAGCGCCATGGTCCCCGGATCAAGATCATGCTCACCGGAGGAGACCATCAGGATATCTTCAAGCAGCGAATTGAATTCATAACCGCCGGTCACACCGTAGAAGCGAATCCCGAAATCCTGCTGACCAATAACTGCTGTTGCGGGCACCTTGTGGATTCCGTAACCCCGCGCCTTGTCCGCATCCTTGATCAGGTCATATTGAGTCAGGGTTATTTTGTCGGAGTTTTCCGCTATTACTTCCAGCAACAACTGTTGTGTACGGCAGGAGTCACAGGCTGGCTCCTGGGTGAAATACAGAAGCTCGACCTTCCCGGACAACTGAACAAAGATTTCTTTCAGCTGCTCCAGTATTTCTTCATTGAATAGTTCAGACATCAATTACCCAGTAGTTATGTGATGTTACGTGCCAGTATCACACAAAATAATTAAGGGTAAAGACAAAACACAACAAGGCTTGCTATAGATCAAGAATGCTGGGTAGCGGTACCTCTAGATATCAATTCAGATCAAGATTTTATCGTGCGTCAGTTTATTGCGTATACGCAGTAGGTCATTATTAGAAATCACCAACGCCCGGAAGGCGTCGTCTTAAGGATACTTATTGAATAAATGATTCACCATCTCATCAACCATACCGCGCCTGGATTGCCTGGGATATTCGCCACGATATTCTTTCGCCAGGATGATTGCATTGCTGATACCTGCCTTTGTATCTTCATTCAGACCTTCGTAAGGTTTCTGCGGATCAAAAAGAATTAAATCATCATCAAGACGGGATTCCAGTATTTCAATTGCCGCCTGCTGATCGCCAGCCTGCAGGTTCCGCAACGCCTTTACCTGCTTCTGTACATCCCTGGCATCCTTATTCAGACTCTGGTTGAGTAGAAATGTGGCGGTCAGTTGCGCGCCACCATAACCACCAACAAGCAGAGCGGCGATGGCAATCATCATACCGCCCAATATCAGGCCTCCTTTAGCCTTACCTTCACTATTCATACTGAATTTACTTTTCTTGAGTGGCTACTGCTTTCTGGATTAGCGGGATCAGGGGCTCTGGTAGCTTGAGATTACCGGAAAGCGCAAATTCATGCGCTCCATCAGACATTTTCCTCCATGTCTTGCGAATGATATCGATCCATTTTTCTTCACTATATTCAGGATGCTTTTCTTCAAATGCCAGCATATAGTGTTCAATAAATACCAGGCCGGCAACATCCTCAACTAACTGCGTGTCTACATTCTTCTTGATAGATTTTTTACCAACAGCCTTTTTAACACGCTCCAGCGACTCTTCATCGTAACCGGCCTGGGCCATCAAGTCTGCGACAGTCTCAGCGTGAAACTTGTAAAGATCGGTTCTCCACAGATGATAGCCCTTGCGGTCCATCGGGTAGGCATCACGCGGCGACTTCCAGCGCTGGATATGCTGACCACGGATAGCCAGTTTTGCCACATCGTCCACATCTGGCCTGTAACGTTCCAGCATGTCTGACATACGATGCGAATAAATCAGTTCCTTCGGCCATTCCTCACCATCAATAATTTCAATGTTAGGGTCTTCCCTGTTTGCGTCATCTATCAGGGAAACAGCCTTGTCATAGACTTGCTCAGTCATTCATCTTCTCCAGAAGTTATATCGCGCTATTCTAAACAAATTCAGGGCCAGGAGAATTAAAAGAAAACAGTGAATCATGTAAATGTCAGCAGCAAGCTGTCATCCATGCATTACCACTACTTGTTCTTGTTTTGCTCCAGCATGGACTTGAGATCGGCAAATGGATTCGAGGTACTCGTCACTGCTTCGCTATCACTACTTGAACTATAGCCCTGCTGTGCCTCCAGTTGCCGTTGATGTTCGTTGTCATGACAGTACAGACACAGCAATTCCCAGTTACTGCCATCCGAAGGATTATTGTCGTGATCATGGTCGCGGTGATGTACTGTCAGCTCATGCAGGTTTGCACGGGTAAATTCGCGGGCACAGCGCCCGCATATATGCGGATACATCTTTAATGCCTGTTCGCGATAGCCCTGCTCGCGTACCTCACGGGCGCGCCTCGCATCGCTTACTACCTGATGCAGCTTGTCATTTTCAGAACTCACCATGCCGACCTCAATACCACGATAAAAATATACTAATCCACTTTCATACCAACTTGCATGGCTTCAATTATCCCTATAAATTGATTTATATCAATTTTACCGGCCTTGTTAGTTTATAATATGCTAATATTCTAACTATTGGGTTGCTACTACCCGGATAGGGATCTATTCATGTCTAAACTCCCCCTGATTCTGCTACTACTGGCGCTGTCCGGCCATGTACTGGCTGGTCCTGATGGTAAGGCGCTATACATCGAGCATTGCAGCGCATGCCACCATACCCGTGGTGAAGGCGGTATCGGCCTGCCGCTGACAAAAGATACCCTGTCGAGCATGACAGATAGCTACCTGCGTAAAAGTATCTACTATGGCCGACCCGGGCGCGTCATGCCGGCATTACCTGCCCTGAGTGACGCACAGTCAAAGGCGATTATTAAATATTTACGTGAGAGCACTGGCAGTAAGCCTGCCGTCTACTCATCACATCAGGTCAAAGGTCAGCCGGGAGCCGGTAAGGCCCTTTATGAGGAGCACTGCGTCAAATGCCATGCTGCAGACGGTACCGGCCAGGGCGCCGGAACCGGTGTCACCCTGTCGCGTGAGCGCTCATTCCTGGTCATGCCACCAGCTATTTCAAATGCCGGCTTCCTGGCCTCAGCCTCCGATGAAATGATGAAACACGTCATTCTGCATGGCCGGGTAAAACAGGACATGCCAGCCTTTGCAAACAAACTGAGTGATCAGGATATTCACGACGTAATCGCTTACATACGCTCGCTCAATATAAGCGCAGTCACACCCCCGCCACTGGATAGTGATGAACGCCCCACACATGTCATAGAGTCACCATACGACTTCAATACGACCGTTAAAAATTTACAGCAGGCGATTGAGGGGGCGAATTTCCGTATTTTTCCTCCACGCTACCTGGAACAGGGGCTGGTGGATGAATTCAGTGTCAACAAGCGTCAGATAGGTATCCGCTTCTGCAACTTCGATAAACTGTACGGCATGTTGAAGATAGAGCCACGACTCGGCACGGTTTTACCCTGCCGCATCACCGTAATGGAACTGGAGGATGGGAAGGTAATCCTGGTGGTACCGAACCTGAGAGTTATTGCCCGCCTGTTTAACAACGATGAGCTGGTAGAGCTTTGGGACGAGATGGAGGAATCTCTCACCGACCTGACAGATGAGGCAACACTATGATTAAGCTCTTAAAACCTTTGTTGCTTACGGGCCTGTTATTGCCACCATTGTTATGGTCAACCGCTGCCAGCGCCAATGATTTGATGATGGTGCGCCTGGCTATGAAGGCAGACATTGCACTGGAATATGTCAAGACCAGCATTATTGAGCATGAATACATTATTGCTCACGAACAACTATGCGATGGCGGTATGACAGGCTTTGGTTACAAAACCGACACCTATCGTGTCCTGTTCTTTGGCAAGGGCGACGAAATTCGTATGCTCAGTGATAAACATCCTGACATCGTCTCATACCTGCCATTGAAAATGACCGTAGTAGCAGAAAAAGATGAGACACTGTTATCCATACTCGACCCGGAATTTCTGGCGCCCTACTACAATGACAGAGATACACGGATCATATTTCAACGCTGGAAAAATGATATTCGCAGTATCTTCAACGATGTGCGCCGTGGTGTTGAGCAGCATGGCAAAACTGAAAAAAACCAGTTGGTTAAACACCAATCAAATTTATCCCAACCCGCGCAATAATTTTCCCTTCGCTATTCTGTTTTAAACTGGTAGTCATACCTGTCAGATAAATACTGCTTGAGAAGGAAAACGCCATAATCATGGCCGGCCCGCCGGCCTTTTAACCATTGCTCCCCTTCAATCTTGCTACGGTATTTTTCAGGGAAAAACATGCTGACAACGGGCTTCTTTATGCCGTTTATCACGCCAAACCTGAATCCCGATTGATAGGCGGCATACAGATTTTCCAGTGCTGGCATACGACTATCTTCATTAGCATATTCGTCTATGTATATGCTTGAGCTCGATTGCTCCTCTAAACTGCGAATCACTTCCTCCAGGCTGGAAACAAGGTAATCCTGCACTTCTGCCAGATGGTTCTCATCAACAGACAATATCGTGGCGTAACTGACTTCAGGTTCGGCAGGAACTTCCCTGCTAACTTCCGCACTATCTTTGGAGTGGCTTATCATAACCGGCTCGGCAACCTGATAAACCTCTTCAGTATCCTGCTCGCATCCACCGGCTATTACGGTAAAGACAAGCATGGAGATGATGCTGGTATTTTTCATAAGATGTTTGTACATGCACAGGTAAACAAGAGACCGCTGTTGATATCAACAGCATGAAATTATCATAACTCCGCTATCCTTATCTAGTGCGCTTTATAGAGACCATGGACACGGCCCGGGAACTATGCATCATTATATAAAAGATATACAGCGAGATAATGGCGGCAAAATAACACCATACCGAGATGAATACCCAGTCAAAGAACGCCACTGAAATAATCCCGGAAAGAAATATCATTACACCGAGTACACTATGATAGCGATCAGAGGACAGCATCAGGGGTATTAGTATCATCATCGCATAAAGCCCGGCGAGCACATGTTGCGATACGTATGTATCGGAAAGGAAAACAAGTTCATAATCGATTGAATGCATCTTGATGGATACCGACAACCACTCGGGATTGAATAGCAACGGCACATACATCAATACACCGAATATTAACCCCAAAAATGCAGCCATCAGGAAAATCCGTCTGAATACTACCGAAGACTCGGTCAGGTACGACGAATACGCCACCCATCCAAGCCAGAAAACATGTGAGAATAACAGGAAGCCGAGCGCCAGGTTATGCGCGGCAACCTCCCTGTCATGGGTCAATGCAAGCCATACACCACCTTCAAACAATTGCTGCACACCAAAAATGAGGGGTAACATGGCAAACGCCCAGTAGCGTTTATCGATCTGGTTTGACTCTTTCAGGCAGTATATGCCGGCTGGAATCAGGATAACGGCTGTTGAAAAACTTGCGGCGGCCGAAAAGCACATCTGTTACCCTGCTGTCGAATTGTAGAACGACATAGTATGTGCAAGCAGGCATCTTATCCAGCGATTATTACGCTGCAATCCCATATGGAACATAGGCGCATACAGTCCTATCCACTATAATCCGCTTGCCTGTTACAAATTAACTGGTACTTATACCGCACTCAAACAACACCCATGAATCTCATCAGCTATTTTTCGCCTGCGCCGCAAGCCGACGAGATTCCGGATTATTTCCCGAGTCCGTTCGGACATCAGCCTCATCCACTGGCACTACGCGCCTGCCGGGAGTTACAGCAACGGCTGGTTATGCTAAACGACAACCAATATAACTTCCATGCCGAAAATAGCGGCAAGATGTTTGGTGTATTGGTGGTACGTGACCAGAAAAAACGGTCGGGTTTTCTTTCTGCCTTTTCCGGCATGTTAAACGGATCATGGCATATGGACGGCTTTGTTCCACCGGTATTCGATCTGCAGACTCGCAATGCCTTTCTTCCGTCAGGAGAGGAAAAGCTTGCCGCCTATAATGAGCGTATTACATCACTACGCAATAGCTCGGCCAGGCACGATGCACTCGAACAACTCACGCAACTCGAAAATCAATACCTGATCGCAAGATCGACATTGAAACAAACCCATCAACATCGCAGGACCATGCGTCATCAAACACGCTCTACCTTGAATGCGGAGGCGCATTCAGAACGAAAGCAACTAGGATTTGAAAGCCAACAGGATAAACGTGAGTGGCGTGAAATAAACCAGCAATGGCAGGCGCGTATTGACAGTGTAAAACAACAATTGCAGCAGATTGATGATGTAATCGAGGAAATCGCACAACAGCGCGCAGCGTTGTCTCGCAATCTGCATGGTCGCGTGTTTTCAGGCTATACCCTTGGCAACACATTCGGTGAACAGCAACCCATTACCCACTTTTTTGACGATGGGCTACCACCAGGTGGCACAGGAGATTGTGCCGGTCCCAAGCTCCTGCACCATGCGCTACATCATCAACTAAAACCTGTGGCG
>JAPHTU010000123.1 GCA_026196145.1 Gammaproteobacteria bacterium | reverse complement strand
TCCACCTCACGCGACACCTGGATAGCTGCTGCTACAGCACCGCCCGATGAAATACCGGCCAATATACCTTCACGTGTTGCCAATGAACGGGTTGTTTGTTCAGCCTCTTGCTGGGACATATCAATAATACGATCCACATAGCTAGCATCATAAATTTTCGGTAAATAGGCCTCCGGCCAACGACGAATCCCGGGTATGCTGGCTTTATCATCTGGCTGAACGCCGATTATCTCAATATCCGGTTTTTGCTCCTTGAAGTAGCGTGATGACCCCATGATGGTGCCTGTCGTACCCATTGAACTGACAAAGTGGGTAATCGATTGCTCCGTGTCACGCCATATTTCGGGGGCCGTTGTTTTATAATGACTATCAGGATTATCCGGGTTGGCGAACTGATCCAGCACGATGCCCTGCCCCTCTGCCTGCATCTGTAATGCAAGATCGCGGGCTCCTTCCATACCTTGCTCTTCAGTCACCAGTATCAGTTCAGCACCATAGGAGCGCATTGAGGCGCGTCGTTCCATGGTCGAGTTATCCGGCATAAGTAATTTCATCCGGTAACCCTTGATGGCCGCAATCATCGCCAGGGCAATACCGGTATTACCACTGGTCGCTTCGATCAGGGTGTCGCCGGGTTTGATATCACCACGTTTTTCCGCCTCCTGAATCATGTTCAGGGCGGCACGGTCTTTTACAGAGCCTGCGGGATTATTGCCTTCCAGTTTTACCAGGATCTGGTTACTGTCATTCGGATTGAGCCGCTGCAACCTGACCAGTGGGGTATTACCGACAAACGACTCAATGGTGGGTACAGTTCGCATTTAAAGACCCCTGGCCTTGTTCATTATGTCCAGCATCTCTCTAACCGCGCTATCCAGCCCTGTAAATATCGCACGGGCGATAATGGCATGACCGATATTCAGCTCGCGTATTTGCGGAATGACTGCGATCGCTGCGACATTAGGGTAATCCAGGCCGTGACCGGCATTGACCACCAGGCCACGGGAATCAGCATACTTAGCTGCCTCGGTTATACGGCGAAGCTCCTTCAGCTGTTGTTGTCCCGAAAGTTCTGCGTAACTGCCGGTATGTAGTTCGATTGCAGGCGCGCCACATTTAACTGCGGCATCGATTTGATCCATATCGGGATCGATAAACAGGGAAACCCGTATGCCTGCGCCCGACAGTCGGGATACAGCAGCTGACACCTCATCCTGATGCCCGGCAACATCCAGTCCGCCTTCAGTCGTAAGTTCTTGTCTTTTTTCAGGCACCAGACAACAATCATCCGGGCCGACTTCAATGGCGATATCAACCATTTCCGGCGTAATCGCCATCTCAAGATTCGTGCGACAGGCCACTGTTTCCTTCAGTAACCTGACATCGCGTTCCTGGATGTGGCGTCTGTCTTCACGCAAATGAAAGGTTATCACCTGCGCACCTGCCATCTCGGCAATATAGGCAGCATGTACAGGATCTGGATAATGTGTAAAACGTGCCTGTCGAATAGTCGCCACGTGATCAATGTTGACGCCAAGTATCATTTCAGAAGCCATAGCAACCAGCCGGTAGTCTTCTATTCACAAGAAATAGATCGGTTAAACAAACAATTTGCGTGATTGTATCCTAGTATCGGGGAGATAATAACCAATCAGCTGCCGGGTCAGGTTTCTTGCTTCCTGTTCCTGCCGCGTAGTTTCCAGCCGCCCGGCATTCAGGGCAAGAATTGAATCGCCGCGCGCCAGAAACTGCTGGTTGCCAGACGTTTTAAAAAAGCCGTGCTCCGGCTGAAAACCGTAATTGGCATCCGCATCGATGGGGGTCACCCCATCCTGTTCATACTCCAGCGACACACCGTAACCCATGTGATAAAGCATACTAAGTTCAAAGTAGCGAAGAATATATTTTATAGAATCCCCCTGATCCAAGGCCAGGCTATGGAGTGTGTTGTCGTATAGCTCGAACAAATCGGGCTCTGACTCTAAGGCACGGATCAGTCCATGCAATAGTTCATTGAGATATAAACCACAGTAAAGCTTGCGAGAGTCCTGATGAATTGTATGCACCCTGCCCTCATCTGCATGAACCAGTGTCTTGAGGTCTGATTTGCCGGTCCAGGACAAATGATAGCGCCTGAACGGCTCCAACACCTTGCTGGACTTGCCGGATTTTCGACAGCCCTTGCATACCATATCCACGCGACCGTATTCCCGGGTGAAACAGGACAGAATACGACTGGATTCACCATAATCACGTCGGTGCAGGATAAAGGCTGGTGACTGGAATCTGTATCGGGAGGACATCAGGATGACTCATAGCCAAATTCACGCAGTAACTTCGGGTTCGTTGACCAGGAACGACTGACCTTGACCCATAATCTGATATCGACATGGGTGCCCATTTCCTTTTCCAGTAACTGGCGAACCTGTTTACCGACTTCCCGTATCCCCAGACCGCCCTTGCCAACAATGATCTGTTTATGTGACTCTTGCTCAACGTGGATGGTCGCCTTGATACGTAGTGATCTTTCACCTTCCTCGTATCGGTCAATGACAACCGCGGCAGAATATGGGATTTCCTGATTGAAGCGCCGCAGAATTTTTTCGCGAATCAATTCAGACACGTAAAAGCGCATGTTTTGATCGGTACACTGATCCGCAGGGAACATAAAATCGCCCTTGACCGCATACTTCCTGAGTATTTTCTCCAGGTAGTTGATGTCAGTTGGCTTGCGACAGGAAAGCGGCACAATCTCGGCAAACCTTCCCTGTTGCTGCAGCCGCTGTAAAAACGCTGTAACCCGGTCGTGCTGCTGGCGAAAACGATCTATCTTGTTTACCACGGCGATGCAATTCAATTCACCGGGAGGAAAATATTTGAATATCGCATCCTCGGTTTTATCCCAGGTCAGTCCATCCAGCATAAACAGCACCACATCCGCATCCGATAGCACGGCACGTGTCGTCTTGTTGAGTTCCTGCAAAAAAGCGGACTGGCTGGTCTGGTTAATTCCAGGTGTATCAATAAAAACAAACTGATAATTTTCTTTGGTATGAATGGCATGAATACGATGACGTGTCGTCTGCGGTCGGCGCGACGTGATCGCGATCTTCTGGCCAACCATTGAGTTGATTAAAGTTGACTTGCCGGCGTTCGGTCGCCCGATGACGGCAACCACCGTCGTATATTGTTCGTCAGACATTTTCTAGCTGTTCCAGCATTTTACTGGCTGCGGCCTGCTCTGCCTTGCGACGGCTGCTACCCATCCCCTGCACAGTCTTATATCCGGCTGCCTCACAGGAAACCTCAAAGTTCCTGGCATGATCCTTTCCGGTTTCACTGGTTACCGTGTAGCACGGCAAGCCCAGGCCTCTGGATTGCAAATATTCCTGTAATCGTGTCTTCGGGTCCTTCAAATCCTGGGCATCAGGCAAATACTCAAAGTGAGATTGATATAGCCGGTCAATTAAAGCACTGCAGACATCAAAACCGCCATCCAGCAGTACTGCACCTAGGATGGCTTCCACTGCATCGGATTGAATGGACGCGCGACGCTGCCCACCGCTTTGCTTCTCCCCTCGTCCCAGTCTGATATTTGCAGACAAATCCAGCGCGGTAGCGATGCTGGCCAGGGCTTCCCGATTCACCAGGCTGGCCCGGATACGGCTCAGGTCACCCTCATTCGCATCAGGCCGTAAACCAAATAGCCTGCGAGTAATACAGAAATTCAGCACCGAATCACCCAGGTACTCCAGCCGTTCGTTATTTACCGGCCCGACACTACGGTGTGTCAGTGCCTGCTCCAGATACTCGATTTTATTAAATGAATACCCTAAAGCATGCTGTAAATTATCCAGTGAGTCGGTCAACGGTACGTAAGATTAACGGGGAACTTCCACGGTCTTGGTAAAGTGGGCAATCACATCGACGTTAGAAACCAGGTTGACCCGAGCTTCATAATCCGCTGTTACAAGCCATGCTTTACTGGTCTTGCTCTTAACGATCTTCAACTCTTTGGCTTTAAAAGATTCTACACCGTCGATATAAAGTTGCTTATCCAGCGTATCTATTATTCCTTTCTTGCCTTTCTTCCCAAGATTGGGCGTGCCAATCAGATACTCCATCGCAGTGTTAACAGCGGAATTTTCCATAAAAAGCGGGCCGACTTTCGCTGCGAATAAACCTGCGAAGGCAACCAGCGCCAGGATAATCAGTCCCCCCAGATAACTTACGCCGCGCTGTTGTTTTAATGTTTTCATATTATTCTGCTCCTCAACTTATTAACCAATTTATTGTATTGCATTGCCAATTCTATCCGAACGGATCCAGCTTTCCTCAGTATCCCAACTCATCCAGATATAATCTGCCCGTCCGACCAGATTCTCCTGCGGGACAAAGCCCCAGTAACGGCTATCGTTACTGTTATCGCGATTATCGCCCATCATGAAATAATGTCCATCAGGAACACGGGTAACACCCTCAAGCCCCTGTTTGGCGGGCTGTTCCAGGGTATGAAAGCGATGTTTACCCATAGTTTCCTCATACACATTGATAACTGGGCGCATCATCTCATGGTCTGGCCCAGTATATTCACCCTGTGGCTGCTTGACGATCACCTGGCCATTGATTGTCAGGGTCTTGTTAAAATAGGCAATTTCATCCCCTGGCAAACCCACCACCCTCTTGATGTAATCCAGCGACGGATTGTCCGGGTAACGAAATACGGCTGAATCGCCACGCTCTGGCTTGCCCAGATCCAGTATTTCGGTCTCCAGTACCGGTAACCTGACCCCATAGGCAAATTTATTGACCAGAATAAAATCACCGACCAGCAGGGTCGGCATCATGGAACCCGAGGGGATCTTGAATGGTTCGTAGAGAAAAGACCTGAGAATCAGCACCAGCAGGATCACCGGAAAAAAAGAACGTGAGTATTCAGTTAATAGCGATTCCGCTAAATAGCCCTCGCTATCCGGTGCTTTATCCCGATTGGCCTGATCACGGGTTTTCTTGTTGACGACGACGTCATATAACCAGACACCACCGGTAATCAAGGTAGCCAAAACCAGAAAAGCGGAAAAATCAAAATGCATAATGGTCTTCCAAATTAACTGTTGTCGATCTTGAGGACAGCCATAAAGGCCTCTTGGGGAATCTCCACGCTACCCACCTGCTTCATGCGCTTTTTGCCCTCTTTCTGCTTTTCAAGCAATTTCTTTTTTCTCGTAATATCACCACCATAACACTTGGCTGTAACATTCTTGCGCAAGGCCTTAACCGAGCTTCTGGCAATAATTTTTGCGCCAATTGCCGCCTGAATAGCCACATCAAACATCTGCCGTGGAATCAGTTCCTTCATCTTATCTGTCAACTCCCGTCCGCGACGGTCACTCAGATCACTATGCACTATCACAGCCAGGGCATCGACCTTCTCGCCATTGATCAGGATATCAACCTTGACCATTGGTGCCTGCTGGTAACGTAGAAAATGGTAGTCAAACGAAGCATAGCCACGACTGACCGATTTTAAACGGTCATAGAAATCCAGCACGACTTCATTCATCGGCAGTTCATACTCTATCGAAACCTGATTACCCATGTAGTGGAGGCTTTTCTGAACACCGCGCTTCTCAACACACAGGGTAATCACTGCGCCCACATGATCATGTGGCACCAGGATATTAGCCTGTATAATCGGCTCGCGAATCTCACTAACTTTATTCGGAGGAGGTAAATCATTGGGATTATCGATCTGCGTTACTTCGCCAGTGGTACTGACAACTTCATAAATCACCGTTGGTGCACTGCTGATCAAGTTCAGGTTGTATTCACGCTCCAACCGTTCCTGCACGATCTCCATATGCAACATGCCCAAGAAACCACAGCGGAAACCAAAGCCTAATGCCTGGGAGTTTTCTGGCTCAAAATGCAGGGCCGCATCATTCAGGCTGAGTTTATTGAGTGCCTCACGAAATGCCTCAAAATCATCAGAACTCACGGTAAATAGCCCGGCAAATACCTTTGGCTGCACCTGCTTAAATCCGGGTAATGGTACAGCATTAGTGGATTTAGCCGGTACCATGGTGTCTCCCACCGGTGCGCCATGGATATCCTTGACGCCAGCAATAATATAACCCACCTCCCCCGTTTCCAGTCGTTTGCCCGGTGTGCGTTTGGGGGTAAATATTCCCAGCTCATCAACCCTGTATTCCATGCCAGTTGATGCAATCTTGAATTTTTGACCCTTTTCCAGACTTCCGTCGACAAGCTTTACCAGAGAGATTACACCCACATAGTTATCGAACCATGAATCCATGATCAGGGCGCGCGTTTCAGCTTCAGTGTCACCCTTTGGCGGCGGTACCAGTCGGACAATCTGTTCCAGCAAATCTTCAATACCGATACCAGTTTTAGCGCTGACAGACAGCGCGTCACTGGCATCGATGCCAATGACATCCTCAATTTCCTGTGCAACCCTTTCTGGTTCGGCTGCCGGCAGATCAATCTTGTTAAGTACCGGTACCACTTCCAGCCCCAACTCGATAGCGGTGTAACAATTCGCCACACTCTGGGCCTCGACGCCCTGCGCGGCATCCACCACCAGCAAAGCGCCTTCGCAGGCCGCCAGCGATCGTGAAACCTCGTAGGCAAAATCCACGTGTCCGGGGGTATCAATGAGGTTCAGCTGATAGGTTTTACCATCGCGAGCCTTATAAGAGAGCGAAACGCTCTGTGCCTTGATGGTGATACCACGCTCGCGCTCGATATCCATGGAATCAAGCACCTGCGCCTCCATCTCACGTTCTGTCAGGCCGCCACAAATCTGGATAAATCGATCGGCCAGTGTGGATTTACCATGATCAATGTGTGCGATTATGGAGAAATTTCGGATATGATCCATTGAATTTAGACTGGTTGCTGCAAAAGGCGGGCATTCTACCCTTAAGTAGCGTGCTCAGACAGCAAATTCAACAGTTTAAAGTCAGTGTCTTGGCGATAATTCGGCTAAGGCATGCGCATCGCCAGAAATACAGGTCCGGACTCCCGGTAAACCAGTATCGCCACGCTACGCCCCGGCTTGATCGCAGCTACAATTTTTTCCAGCCGGGCAATGTTTTCTACCTTCTGATTATCGATCATCTGGATAATATCGTCCTTGCGTAAACCGATTTCTTCCGCAGGTCCGCCGGTCACACCAGTGACCATAACACCATAGGCTGCGCCCCTGTCCTTTTTGGTCGCCTCATCCAGTTCACGCAATTTAAGACCCAGCCGATCGACATTGGTGGAATGTGAACGTCTTTTTCCCGTCTTTCCGGCTAATACGTCATCCGCCAGCTCGCCGATTTTGACTTTTACTGTGCGGTGTTTCCCTTCCCGTACAATTCCCAGACGTACTACTTCACCCGCACGCAGGCTACCCACCAGAGGCGGTAATTCGGATGATGTTTTGACCTGATGTTCATTGAATTTCAGAATGATATCACCCACTTGAACGCCGCTGACTTCTGCCGGGCTATCTTCAATAACCTTTGCGACTAATGCACCCTTCGGTTTATCCAGCCCGAATGATTTGGACAATTCGGGGGTAACATCCTGAATCATCACTCCCAACCAGCCCCTGGAAACCTGGCCATGTGTCTTGAGTTGCTGCATGACGTCCCAGGCCACCTCGGCTGGAATGGCAAAGGAAAGGCCGGCGTAGCTACGCCGTCCCGGTTCGGAACTGATGCGTGAATTAATGCCCACCACCTCGCCCTTGGTATTAAATAGCGGGCCACCGGAATTACCCGGATTGATCGCAACGTCTGTTTGTAAAAATGGCACGTAGTTTTCATTGCGAAAATTGCGTCCCTTTGCGCTCACAATGCCGGCCGTCACGGTATGATCAAAGCCGAACGGATTGCCGATCGCCATTACCCACTCACCCACCTTCAGGTCCCTGGAGGAGCCCAGTTTTACCGTGGGCAAATTCCTGGCCTCGATTTTTAACAATGCGATATCGGTCTGATCATCAGCCCCCACGACTTCGGCCTTTAACTCGCGGCGATCATACAAACGTACCAGGATTTCATCTGCGTCCTCAACAACATGTGCAGCGGTCAGAATATAGCCGTCTGCGGATACGATAAAACCGGAACCTAACGACTGTTCGTCAAACGATTCAGGGCCGCCAAATTGCTGCTGGTGCTCAAAAAACTTTTTGAACAACTCACCAAACTCATGGTTCTCCGGCAGTCCTGGTATTTGAAAGTGATGGCGACCGACCGCACTTACTGTCTGCGTGGTGCTGATATTGACGACTGCCGGACTGTATTTCTCTACCAGCGTGGTAAAGTCAGGCAGGGACACCGCGTATGCAGAT
>JAPHTU010000322.1 GCA_026196145.1 Gammaproteobacteria bacterium | reverse complement strand
GGGATATCGTAATTGACGGCGGTCATTATCTCCATGCAACACATCTGGAAGCCACCATCACCAATAATGGAGATGACCGGCTGCTCGCAGGAAAATCGTGCACCAATAGCAGCAGGGATAGCGTGGCCGAGTGAAGATATACCCGAATTCGGGTAATAACGCGAGCCGCCGGATACGTGATAAAAATTCTGCGCATAGATGATGTTGTCATCAAATATCAGGCATCCCTGTGGTAGTTCCTGTTCCATGGTGCTGAAAAGTGCCTCAACAAGTTCAAACCCGGATTCAAATACAGGTGACGCATCATCATGAGACTGTTTTTCTGACTGGATGTTTTTCAGGTCATTGCTACCGTTCAGGACTTTTTTGGCAACACCCCGTTCAGCAAGACTGTCAATAAGATGACTTATAGTTGTCTTGATATCGCCCTCAATGGCGACGTCAGCCTGAAAGACCCTTTCCAGCTGTTCATAATTGCTGTCGACTTGTGCAATCTTCTTGTTTTTTAATAGCTGATCGTCCCACACGTAGCTGGTCCGCTCATTAAACCCGGCACCGAGGAAGATAATCATGTCGGCATGTTCCAGAATATAGCGATAGGCATAACCTCGCGTGGTAACACCAAGGCACCCCAGTGATAATCCGGAGTTTTCACTAATTGCACCCTTGCCTTTAAGACTGCTGGTAACCGGGATGTTCCAGGTCTCGCTGAGTTTTGTCAGTTCGGATTCAGCCCCTGATTTTATACAGCCGTAACCGGCTACAATAACAGGCTGACTGGCTTCGCCAATCATCTGGCTTAATGATTCAAGCTCGGAGAGGGAGGCCTGGTTTGCTGCAGTCTGGGTAATCTTTATTTCATCCAAAATGCTGTCGTCGACCATTTCCTTTTGTACATTGTATGGAAGACTGAGTAATACCGGTCCCGGTGTTGATGAAAGCAAGGCCTTTGATGCCTGATTCAACACGTTGACCAGGTAGTCTGTACGTTCAATCAGCTTGCTATAGGCAGTAATATTTTTGAATAAGGAGACCTGGTCGATTGCACCGCCTTCGCCGGAGCTTTCCTGCAGGCCACCTTTGCCAAAGATGTACGTTGGCGCCTCTCCTGTTATTGCAAGTACAGGCAGTTTGTCGGCGTAGCCATTGGCTATACCGGTCACCAGGTTGGTGGCACCGGGGCCTGCCGTGGTAATGCAGGCACTGACTTTGCCGGATGCACGACTGTTACCACAGGCCATGAATGCGGCCCCTTGCTCGTGCTTGGCTAAAACGTTCTGAATGGGGGAGTTATACAGACCATCATATACCGGTAGTATATGGGCACCCGGCATACCAAAGATTGCCTCGATTCCCAGGCGTTCCATATATCTGACAATGAGTTCACTAACCGGGATCTGCATACGGGATGCCTGATTGCAGGTTGATGGCTGTAGGGTACTACAGGTTTGTAAAAGGCCTGAACTATTACTTCAGGCTATCTGGAAGTATTTTTATTTCTCGTCAAGGCTTTTTGCAGCCTCTTCGATCCCTTCAAGAAGTTTGTCATTCAATACCGGTAGTTCAGGCCTGTCATCGGAATCCTTCAATAAGCCATGCATTGTGGTGCAGGCCTCATGGCATTCACGGTATTTTTCAACCATTTCAGCACTTTCCTTGATGGCAGACTCAATAGCTTTCAGGCGCTGTTCCAGGGTTTGCTTTTCCTTGCGAATCGCACGGGTGGCGTCCTCGGCACGTTTTTTGGCATTGGCGTCGTCAGTCTTCTGTTTCTTCATGGCCTTCATCTTTTTGACGACATTTTCCGGTGTATCGCCCAGACTGACATTAATGGCCTTGAGTTTCTTCTGCTCTTCAGCAAGTTGTTTCTTTGCCTTTTTTACTTCCTCGGCATTGGCCGCACGCGCAGCAATAATCTGCTGTTCAATCGCCTTCAGGGCGGTCTCGGCTTCATCTCTGGCGGTGAGGGCCTCTTCGGACGCCTGCTCGCTGGCCTTTACCTTCTGTTCCATGACCTCGACGGCTACACGGGCCTGTTCCTGCGCCTCGCTGATATTGGCATCAGCCTCCATGGATCGTTTGATGGCGGCATCCAGAGCAGTTTTTAACTCATCAGTCTCACAGTCCGGGTCCAGACCCAGGGCATCAGTAGCGGCGCCCATTAGCACCTGCTTGCTGATTGCTAAATCCTTCCAAACTTGTAACTGCAGCTCAAATTCCGACTGATCCACTCATGTCTCCGTATAGCGATAAGAAAATTCGCGCGCATTGTACATAAAACAGTTTGTATATGTGCAATATATGGCTAACGTGGATCAATAACTTTAATTATTGAGGTATAAATTTCTTTCAAATAGCCTAAATTCAGCCCGAATATACAAGAAACATACCGTATGGTATGAAAACATACCAACCAGTATGTTAGACCTCATCCATGACAAATTATGCGGCTGTAAGCGCGACCCGGTCAAAACCCGGGAAAAACTGCTGCTGTCTGCATTTGAGCAAATCCACGAACATGGATTCCAGACCGTCAGCCTTGATGCCATTTTACGTGATACCGGTGTTACCAAGGGTGCCTTGTATCATCACTTCCCGAATAAGAATGCCCTTGGGTATGCCGTCGTCGAGGAAATTATCTCGCCGACATTGTCGGCGTTCTGGATCGACCCGGTGCTGGAGAGTGATGATCCCGTCGTAGCATTACAGCAGCTGATCAGAACCGCTGGCGAGACCATGACCATGGAAGAGCTCAAAATGGGATGTCCGCTGAATAACCTGTCGCAGGAAATGTCAGCGGCAGATGAGGGATTTCGAAAGCGCCTCGATGAGATCTATGACAAGTGGCGCGGTGGAATTCGTTCTGCGCTGGAGCGCGGCAAAAAACATAACAAGGTTGCCGGGCACGTGGATGAAACGTCAACGGCGGCGTTTCTTGTTGCGTCACTGGAAGGCTGTATTGGCATGGCAAAAAATGCCCAGGACATGAAGATCCTGCAGCAATGTGGCCAGGGTATCCTGGATTATCTTGAAACGCTCAAGCCGTAGTCCGAACTTAATCAGGTGAACTAATGACAATGGAACGATATATCGACTGGATCTACCGTTGGCGTTACGCCATTGTCGTCATGACTGTGCTGATTATCGCACTGGCCGGCTATGGTGGCAGGGACCACCAGAAAAACTTCAAGACGGATTATCGAAATTTCTTCAGCAAGGAGAATCCGCAATTACTGGCGTTTGAAGAACTGCAGAACGTGTATTCAAAGAACGACCTGTTATTAATTGCTATCGAACCCAAGAGTGGCAAGGTCTTTGAAAAAGACACGCTGGATCTGCTTGAAAAGTTGTCCTATCCAAACGGTGAACTTAGTGCCTGGAAGATTCCGCATGCCACGCGTGTCGATTCGCTGGCAAACTTTCAGCATACCTATGCCGAAGAGGATGACCTGATAGTGGAAGACCTGGTGCAGGGCGCACTCAGCCTGTCGCCGGAGAAGATGCAAAAAATCAGGGACATCGCAATAAAAGAACCACTGTTAATCAATCGTCTGATCACTGAAGAATCCAATATTACCGGTGTCAATATACGTGTCGAAATGCCCGGCAAGAGTTCGCAGGAAGTATTCGAAGTTGCCAGGTATGCGCGTGAACTGACCGCGAAGATTAATGAGCAATATCCGAACGTCAACGTCTACCTGAGTGGCCTGGTGATGCTCAACAATGCCTTCCCCGAGGCCAGCAGAAAGGACTGGGCGACACTGGTGCCACTGATGTTTGTCGTGATCGCCATCGTCATGGGTTTCCTGCTACGAGCTATCAGCGGCACCATTGTCACAATTATCACCATATTTTTATCGATCATGGGCGCCATGGGCATTGCGGGCTGGATGGGTATCTGGCTGACGGCACCGTCGGCGACATCACCCATTATTATCATGACCCTGGCAGTTGCCGACTGTGTCCATATCCTGGTGAGTATGTACGCCTTGATGCGTGACGGCATGGCCAAGCGGGAGGCCCTGACCGAGAGCATGCGCATCAATATGCGTCCCGTGTTCCTGACTAGCCTGACCACGGCGATTGGTTTTATGGGACTGAACTTTAGCGATGCGCCGCCGTTTCGTGACCTGGGTAATATTACGGCGATGGGCGTATTTTTTGCCTACTTCCTGTCGGTCATATTCCTGCCTGCAATGATGTTTATTATGCCGATGCGTGTACGCCGGGAAAAATCTCATACCCATGATTACATGGACATGCTGGCCGAGTTCACGATACGTCGACGTGACCCTATTCTGATTGGTATGACGATTATTGTTGTGGGACTGGCGTCCTTTATCCCGCGGATTGAACTGAATGATGAATTTATCAAGTATTTTGATGAGAGCATCGAATTTCGGGCGCATACCGATATTGTCATGGACAAGCTGACAGGCATATACCAGATACAGTATTCACTGGATTCAGGTGAGGAAGGCGGGGTGAATAATCCTGAATTCCTGCAAAAGGTTGAAGACTTTTCAAACTGGTATCGACAGCAGCCCGATGTGCTGCATGTCAACAGCATTACCGACACCATGAAGCGGCTGAACAAGAATATGCACGCCGATGACGAATCGTATTACAAGCTGCCGGGAGAACGTGACCTGGCCGCGCAGTACCTGTTGTTGTACGAGATGTCCTTACCCTTTGGCCTTGACCTGAACAACACCATCAATATCGACAAGTCCTCGACACGCATTATTGTCACCATTGCCAATATCGACAATATCCGGATACGGGAAATGGAGCTGCAGGCGCAAAAGTGGCTGCGGGACAATCCACCGCAGATAGGCGAGCGGGGCGCCAGTGCCACCATCATGTTTGCCAATATT
>JAPHTU010000267.1 GCA_026196145.1 Gammaproteobacteria bacterium | reverse complement strand
GCACCGGTCGAAATAATATGAATCGGTGTGCCCGCCAGCTCTTCTACCGCCTTGAGATAATCGCGGGCGTTTTTTGGCAGATCATCCATCGACCTGGCACCTTCGGTACTTTCAGACCAGCCAGGGAACTCTTCATACACCGGCTCACAGGCCTCAAATGCCTCGGCACCGATCGGTGGCGCATCGACAGTTTCACCCTGATATTTATAGGCCGTTGCAATCTTGATGGTATCCAGCCCGTCCAGCACGTCCAGCTTGGTGATACACATGCCCGTAATGCTATTAACTTCATTTGAACGCTTTAACGCCACCATATCCAGCCAACCGCAACGACGCGCCCTGCCCGTTGTAGCGCCGAACTCATGGCCCTTGTCCGCGAGATGCTTGCCATCGGCATCGTTCAAATCAACGGCATCATAGAGTTCGGTCGGGAATGGGCCTGATCCAACACGCGTAGTGTAGGCCTTGGTAATACCCAGTACGTAATCAAGGTAGCATGGTCCGACACCGGTACCGGTTGATGCGCCACCCGCAGTGGTATTTGATGAAGTTACGAACGGATAAGTACCTTGGTCAATGTCCAGCAGGGTGCCCTGCGCACCTTCAAATAAAATATTTTCGCCAGCCGCACGTGATTTCGCCAATAACCCGGTCACATCAGCGGCCATTGGTGCCAGTGTTTCAGCTGCCTTGAGTGATTTATCCAGCACCATCTGATAATCCACCGTATCGGCCTTGAAATAGTGCTCGAGTGCAAAGTTATGGTATTCCATCACTTCACGCAGCTTTTCGCTAAAGCGCTCCGGATACAGCAGGTCACCCAGACGCAGACCACGACGGGATATCTTGTCTTCATAGGCCGGTCCGATACCACGACCCGTGGTACCGATCGCCTTCTTGCCACGCGCGATTTCCCGGGCCTGGTCAAGTGCAATGTGGTAATCGAGAATCAGGGCACAGGACTCACTCAGGCGCAGACGTTCCTGTGCAGGGATTCCGCGTTCAGCAAGCTCGCCCATTTCCTTTAACAGCGCGTCGGGGGAAAGCACCACTCCGTTGCCGATCAGGCAGGAAACCCCTTCGCGCAGAATACCGGATGGAATCAGATGCAGGACGGTCTTCTCGCCATCAATGACCAGCGTATGACCCGCATTGTGGCCACCCTGAAAGCGCACCACAGACTGCGCCTGCTCGGTTAATAGATCGACAACCTTACCCTTGCCTTCATCACCCCATTGGGTGCCCACGATCACGACATTCTTACCCATAATGCATTCCTGCTAGTTTGTACCTGGTTGATAACGGGCGACTGGCCCGATAGAAATTATTAGATAGGGACGACTTCCCAATCATTACCCTGTTTGATTAATCGACGATTACACCCTGCCTGCTGATCGGCCTTAACATCCGGCAATTCCTGAATCACCCGCTCACCAGCCTGCCGCAAGGCATCTATTTTCTCCAGCAAGCTGGCATCGCCCCCCAAAGGCGCAAGTATAGCGGGTGAATAAGGTGTTGTAGATATACCGGATAATCCTACCCACTTATACATATCAGCACTGAATCCGGTTGCCGGGCGCGACAGCGTATCGCCCACCCCCATATTGTCATAACGGCCGCCCTGTGCAATCGCCTTACCCAGACCGATAGAGTAAGCAGCAAAGACAACACCCGTATGATAATGATAACCACGCAACTCAGCCAGATCATAATGAATTTTAAGACCCGGCATCTGCTCACTCAGCAAATCAGCAACAGACCTGAGCGCCTGTAATGACTGCATGACTTCAGACCCTGCCCCTTGCAGCCTTTCTTCGGCAATTGCCAGTACATCATAATCGCCTGACAGTTCACAAAGTGAAGACAGGCGAGATTTTTCTTCATCACCTGCATCACAATTGGCCAGAAACTCCTCGAGTTCAGGCACAGACTTGCGTTGTAATATATCGAACAGGCTGGCTTCCTGCTGTGAATCAAGACCGGCATCTTGTGCCAGACCACGAAAAATACCGACATGCCCCAGATCCAGCAAAACATCATCAAGACCGACAGCAGACAAGGAGGCCATCATTAGACGAATGATCTCGACATCACTCTCCGGCCCCTTGTGACCATAGAGTTCGGCGCCAACCTGCATCGGGCTACGTGAACCACCCAGTTCAAGCGGCCGTGTCCTTAAAACAGTGCCGATATAGCACAATCGAGTTGGCGCCTCACGATTCAGGATATGGGCATCGATTCGCGCAACCTGTGGCGTCATGTCGGCACGAATGCCCATGGTGCGTCCACTCAACTGATCGGTTAACTTAAAGGTCTGTAAATCAAGATCATTACCGGTACCCGTTAACAGGGATTCGAGATACTCAATGAAAGGCGGCATCACCAGCTCATAACCCCAGCCACGATAAAGGCTCAGCAGATCATGCCGGACACGCTCAATGCGCTTGGCGGCCTCGGGCAAGACCTCCTCAATTCCTTCCGGCAATAACCAGTGATTATCAGACATGGTGCAATTCTCTAGTTCTTAATTAACCACGAGCCCAGTACAGTACAAGCAACCCCAAACCCATCCACACAGCACCAAGCGTCCGAACATGGCGCTCATCCATCTGGCTCACCATCTCCAGCATCTGGCGAAATGTCTTGGGGTTTATGAAAGGCATCATGCCCTCAATGATAAACATCAGGGCAATAGCCGCCCCTAAATCACCCCAGGAGATGTCCACAATCTAATGGATTACTTCGCTGATTTACCCAGCGGGTCCTTAAAATAACGGAAAAACTCGCTGTCAGGCTCCATCACCATGATGTCACCCCCACCCTGAAAGGTCTTGCGATAGGCTTCCAGGCTTCTGTACAGGCTGAAGAACTCTTTATTACGGCTATAGGCATTGGCATAGGTTTCTGCGGAAACGGCGTCGCCCTGACCACGAATTTCCTGCGCTTGACGATAGGCGTCGGCAATAATCTCGGTACGCTTGCGATCGGCATCGGCCCGAATACGCTCGGCTGCTTCAGCACCCTGTGAACGCAACTCCTTGGCAACACGCGTTCTTTCCGAAATCATCCGGTTATAAACCGCGTCACTCACCGCGTCCGGTAGGTCCACTTTCTTGATTCTGACATCAACAATATGAACACCCAGTTCTGCAGCGGCAGTATTCGCCTGCTCCTGAAGAATTTTCATCACCTCGCGACGCTCGCCGGAAACCACTTCCTTGATGGTGCGCACACCAAATTCATCACGTAGTCCGGAATTGACTTTCTGTGCCAGCAGTCGTTGCGCTGAAAACTCATCGCCGCCGGTAGTGGTGAAGTATTTTTCCTCATCCTCAATACGCCACATGATGAAGGAATCAACAATCAGGAATTTCTTTTCCTTGGTCAGGAACCTTTCTGGTTCGGCGTCAAGCGTCAAAGTACGCTTATCAAACTTAACTACCTGATCGATAAACGGCACCTTGAAATAAAGCCCTGGTTCAAAACCGGAGCGCTGCACCTTCTCAAAGCGAAGCAACACCGCCTTTTCCATCATAGTGACGGTGTAAAGCGCCTGTGGTGCTAATGCAACCAGCAATACCAGCAGCGCGATAATAATCTGCGATTTAATCGTATTCATCGGCGTGCTCCCGGACGTGAATCAACCCTTGTCGGAAACGATTCTCTTTGCTGGGCCGACGGCGTCTCAATACGTACTGACGGCCGTGACGCAACAGCCCCTGCCGCCTGATTCATGATCTGATCAAGCGGCAGATACATCATGTTGTTACCACCGTCGATATCAATCATCACCTTGCGGTTGTTCCCGAGTACCGTTTCTACCGTTTCCAGATAAAGGCGGTCACGTGTCACACCCGGTGCCTTTTCATACTCTGCCAGTAGTTGCTCAAAGCGGCTGGCGTCACCCTTTGCCTGGTCTACCACCTGGGCCTTGTAGGCATTGGCGTCGGCAATATCACGGGCACTCTTACCTCTGGCCTTCGGAATAATGTCATTGCTATAGGCCTCGGCCTCGTTTTTGGCCCGCTCTTCGTCCTCTCGTGCCTTGATGGCATCATCAAAGGCTGCTTTTACTGCCTCAGGCGGACGGGCATCCTGTAACTTGAGTTCGCTAATCAGCAGGCCGGTTTCATAATCATTCAGAATGCTCTGCATTAGCTTTCTGGTCCGGACAGCAATATCAATACGCCCTTCGGTTAGTACATTGTCCATCGAAGACTTACCAATGACATCCCTGACCGAACTTTCCATAATGGATCGTAAAACCGCATCAGGATTGCCATTCGGCCAACGCACGTCAAACAGAAACTGTTCCGGTTTCTCGATTTGATACTGAACGAATAATTCGACCTGAACCAGATTTTCATCGGCAGTCAGCATGCTGGCCTTGTCGGAAAAGTTATAGATCTTCTTGACGTCGATCTTGTAGACCTTTTCTATCGGGCGCGGCATGCGGAAATTCAAACCCGGTTGCAACGTGGCCACATGTTTGCCAAATCGTAACACCACGCCACGCTCGGCCTGCTGGATGGTATAGGTCATATCGTAGGCGAGCCACAAAACTGCCAGCACCCCGAACACCAGCGCATAAAATCCGAATGGCGAAGGCTCGGATGAGCCACCCTGGCCATTACCCTTGCCGCCTTTGCCGTTAAACAGGCCGCCAAACTTCTGCTGCATCTTCTTTACAACTTCTTCAAGATCCGGCGGGCCGTCCTGATTCTGACCACTCCAGGGATCTTTTTTGTCATCCTTGCCATTGCCTGGCTCATTCCACGCCATCCTCAAACCGAGACGTCGGGTGAATCTGGCCATTAAGCCCTGCCTAGGTGGGCGTACACTCACACTGCTATTCATTCAAAGGTGCCTGATCAATACGAAAGGGCGCATTGTAGGTAGTGCGGGCTGGTGTCGCAACAATTGATATGGAAAAGCGACTTCAGAATACAGTTATAAAATTCAGACATACAAATTGGTAATCGGGTTGGCGGCCTAGATGGCTTCCTGCAATAACACCCCATTTTTTTCATGGCTAAAGCGATCCTTCAGGCCGACTGACTCCAGATCGCGCTCATTAATCGACAGATGTATCAGAATTTTTCCCAGATCATCTGTCGATTCATCCAGCACGACTTTGGACTCATAGAGCCTGGCACGTAGTGCCGCCTCATGGGGTTCAAGTAATACCCAACCCCGATGTCGCTGGTCCCGGAAGATTTCGGTCAGTGCATCCAGCAGCAAATCCACGCCCTGTCCATTTTGTGCCGACAACCAGACACGTAGCGGTTTACCCTGTTCATCCCGGTCAACTGCGGGCTCGCGCTCCAGCAGGTCGCATTTGTTATAAACCATCAGTACAGGGTTTTCGCCAGCCTCGATATTGCCCAAGACCTCATTGACCTGGTGGATACACTCCTCGCGATCATCACGAGCAGCATCAACGACATGTAACAGCAGGTCAGCATCCCTTGTTTCACTCAATGTAGAGCGGAAGGCAGCAACCAGGTCATGCGGTAAATCGCGTACAAAACCGACCGTATCTGCCAACACAACGTGTGATCCGCCATGCAGATCAAGACGCCTCAGGGTGGGATCCAGCGTTGCAAACAACTGATCGGCAACATAGACATCATCACTGGTCAAATGATTAAACAAAGTCGATTTTCCCGCATTGGTATAACCGACCAGTGCGACGGTAGGCGTCTCTGCCCTGGTGCGGGATCGTCGTCCCTGCTCACGTTGTCCGCTGACCTTTTCCAGCCGCTTACCCAGTTTTTTGATCCGGTGACCGATTAAACGACGATCGGTTTCCAGCTGGGTCTCACCCGGGCCACGCAGACCAATACCACCCTTTTGTCTTTCCAGGTGGGTCCAGCCTCTGACCAGGCGCGTAGACAGATGCTTAAGCTGCGCCAGTTCGACCTGCAGCTTGCCCTCAAAACTTCGCGCACGTTGCGCAAAAATATCCAGAATCAGGCCGGTACGATCCAGTACGCGACATTCCAGCAGGGACTCCAGGTTACGCTCCTGAACAGGCGATAGTTGATGATTAAAGATAACCAGTTCGATGCGGTGCATCGCTACCAGGTGACGGACCTCTTCGACTTTACCTTTCCCCATATAGGATTTGGGATCAGGTGAATTACGCGAAGAAGTAACGCTTTCAACAATTTCACATCCTGCGGACAAACAAAGTTCTTCGAATTCACGTTGACGGTCCTTGAATTCGAATTCAGAGTCATCTAGCTGGTTTTCTCCGAGACGTTTAAGGCGAAGGTGCACCAGTAAGGCGCGTTCTCCGCCACCGGGGCGCTCAAACAAGATGCCCCCGGCTAATCTGTGGGTTATGCGTTGCCGGCATCTGCGCCGTCATCGTCATCCTGCGGGATGCGGACATTACGAGAGGGAACCACAGTCGAAATAGCATGCTTGTATATCATCTGGTTGACACTGTTTTTCAGTAAGACAACAAACTGATCAAAAGAATCAATCTGTCCCTGCAATTTGATGCCATTGACTAAAAATATTGAGACCGGGATTTTTTCTTTACGTAGCGCGTTGAGAAAGGGTTCCTGCAGTGAATGACCTTTTGACATGTGACTATCTCCGAATAATTATCGTTATTGTTGGAGCCGATACCCCCAATTTCAAGGTATTATTTCACGCCTTGATTGAAAATTCACCCATTAACCGCTCAATATTTGAGGAATCTTGAGGGTCATACCACTGCGCCCCCTGCACCGCCCGTAGCCAGGTCAATTGCCTCTTGGCCAGTTGCCTGGTAGCGTAGATTCCCTTAAGCCTCGCCTCCTCCAGTCTGTATTCTCCATCCAGGTATTGCCAGATCTGACGATAACCGACTGATCTCATGGAAGGTTTACCCAGATCCAGGTCACCTCGCGCGCGAAGCCCCTCAACCTCGTCAATCAGCCCCTGCTTCAGCATCAGGTCAAAGCGTTGCTCAATTCGTTGATGCAAGACCGACCGGTCCTGCGGGGCCACAACTTGCCTGATAAAATGATAGTCGAGCCCCCTGGGCCTGTTTTGCTGCAGCCAGTCACTCATCGAAATCCCGGTAATTCGATAAATCTCCAGTGCGCGCTGAATACGTTGTGGATCATTTTGATGAATCCGCGTAGCGGCCTGCGGATCAATTTTCTCCAACTCGGCGTGCATAACCTGCCAGCCCTTTTCTTCCGCCTCATCAATCAGGGCCTGACGAATCGCTTCATCAGCCTTTGGTAATTCAGACAGACCTTCTGTCACCGCCCTGAAATACAGCATGGTGCCTCCACATAGCAGCGGAATATTTCCCCGCGCATGAATCTCGGTTATCAAGCGACTGGCATCACTGACAAATTCCGCAGCAGAATAGGCCTCGGATGGATCTCGGATATCGATCAGGAAATGAGGAGCGCGCTGTAGTGTCTCGGCATCCGGCTTTGCCGTACCGATATCCATGCCACGATAAATCAGGGCTGAGTCCACACTGATGATTTCCATGTTCGCCTGCTCAACCAGACGCACGGCTATATCCGTCTTACCTGCAGCCGTCGGCCCCATGAGCAGGGCGACAGGCAGATCTGATTTAGCCCGCATATCTCACCAGGCGGCAGTTAAGTGATGTAAGTTGTTCACAATATAAAGTTTTTATGAATACGATAAGTAACACGGTGTTTACTGTCATGCCTATTCCGGCTCTGGCTTGGCCGCTTCAGTCTTCCTGTCCTCTTGCGGCATTCGTCCGCCCATGGACATCTTCTGGCACGCCTGTACTTGCGCTTCGCTGAAAAGGTAGCTATGGCTACCTTTTCGCCTCCAGTGCGGCGTCCAGTCGCACCAGTCCTGCGCCATCTCCCGGAATCCAGGTGAAGTATGTGGGCTAATTTCCACGATCAAATAACCTGTCCAGATCCGCCATATTGATTTGCACCCAGGTAGGTCGGCCATGATTACATTGACCCGACCGGTCAGTGGACTCCATGTCTCTCAATAACGCATTCATCTCGGGAATTGTCAGTTGTCTATTGGCCCTCACCGATCCATGACAGGCCATGGTGGATAACAACTCATTCAATGCCTCGTGAATCTTGTTGCTACTGCCAGTCGTATGGCAATCATCCAGTACCTGCCTGACCAGCTGCGGTAAGTTGGTCGTCTGCAACAATGCCGGCGCTTCGCGTATTAACAAACTCTCGGGGCCGCTGATATCAAGCTTCAAACCAAGCGACTCAAACACATCCTGGTTTTCTTCAAACAGCGCAACGTCACGGGCCGCAACCGAAAGCCGTTCAGGCACCAACAGGGGTTGTGTACGAATACCGTCCTCCGCCTGTTGCTGCTTCAGGCGCTCATAGGTAATTCGCTCATGTGCTGCATGCATATCGACGATGATCAAACCCTCGGCATTTTGTGAAAGGATATACACGCCCATTAACTGCGCCAGGGCATAACCCAGTGGCGGCACCTCGGCCTCATCGTTTGTAGCCGCAAGATCGTGGCTCGACCCTGCAACTCCCGCTGACCTGCCATACAAGGTCTGGTATGACTGTAATGCCTCACGAATATTCAACGATGATTGTGACTGTGGTGGAGAATACCTGGAAGTAAGGCCTAGCAGACCATCCGGTTTGACTGATGGTTGCTCTCCGGCAGCCGTATTCGCCAACACGGTATGCAGGGTCTTGAAAATAAAATCATGCACAATACGGCCATCACGAAAACGTACCTCATGTTTGGCCGGATGTGCATTCACATCGACACGCGCGGGATCAAGCGTCAGGTACAGAACAAAAGCCGGGTGTCTGCCATGAAACAGGACATCCGCATAGGCCTGACGCACCGCGTGCACAACCAGCTTGTCGCGGATCATGCGCCCATTGATATAGAAATATTGTTGATCGGCCTGTGAGCGGGAGTAGGTTGGCTGCGCCACCCAGCCCCGTAATGCCAGCCCGGCGGCCTCTTCATCGACCGCTATGCTACTGGCAGTGAAATCTGTGTTGAGCAAGACTCCAACGCGTCTGCGCAAACCTTCCTCAGCGCCGGCTGACGGTAATTGATAGACAGATTTACCGTTATGTGAAAGCGAGAAAGCCGTCGATGGATGACTCAGTGCGATGCGACGAAAAACCTGTTCCGCATGGGCGTATTCCGTCTTTTCAGTACGTAAAAATTTACGTCTGGCCGGCACATTGTAGAACAGGTCCCTGACTTCGATATTGGTGCCCTGCTGCAGCTTGGCCGGAATCGGTGCATCATCACTACCCGCCGCCAATGACCAGGCATGGTCAGATGATGAATGCCGGGAAGTCAGCGTGAACCGCGATACTGAAGCGATACTGGCCAGCGCCTCGCCACGAAAACCCAGGGTATGTATCGCCTCAAGATCTTCCAGATCGATAATCTTGCTGGTCGCATGGCTGGCAATTGCCAGCGGTAATTCTTCCCTGGCAATTCCTTCGCCATCATCCTTGATCTGTATCAGCCTGATTCCACCTTCAGCTATGCCTACCTCCACTGCAGTGGAACCGGCGTCCAGGCTATTTTCCATTAATTCCTTAATAACGGAGGCTGGCCGTTCAACGACCTCACCAGCGGCTATCTGGTTGATCAGTGCGGGGGGTAACTTGCGTATCGACATAGGCGCGAGTTTGCGTGTAAATAAACCGGGCCGCAAGCGAGTCGCGATTCGAGGCTAAAGGAAAACTATCTTGTGAGCTATCTACATAAATAAACAGAACAGCTGACTGAGTGAGGCAGCCTGACAGACAGGGATTAACTGCCCGATGGAATCATCAACACCTGACCGATTCGTAGGGTGTCGGTTTTCAGATCATTCATATCCTTGAGTTTTGAGGAACTGATTTGATAGCGCTGGGCCAGTCCGGAAAGGGTATCGCCACGCTCGATGGTATGCGGACGCGTCCGCTTATGTGCCGCGAACAGGGTATTGTCGGGTGGACGCTTGCGTAGATAGCGCTTCAGCCCGGAGGTAATTGCCTTGGCCATCTTGTCCTGATGGTTGCGGCTATTCAGATTTTTTTCCTCTACCGGGTTCGAGATAAATGCCAGTTCGATCAGGATAGAGGGAATATCCGGCGACTTTAACACCGCAAACCCGGCACGCTCCACATGACGGCGATGCACCTTGCCGACCCGTTTTAATTCACGCAGGGCGTTCTGCGCCAGATCCGCGCTGGCCTCGATGGTGGCACTCTGCGAAAGATCCAGCAGCACGGATTTCAATAAATCATCCTTGTCATTCAGCTCCACACCACCCATGAGTTCGTCAGCGGTATTTTCCTTGTTCGCCAGCCACTTGGCCGCCTCGGATGAGGCACCTCGTTCGGACAGGATGTATACCGAAGAACCCTTCACATTTGGGTTGGTAAAGGCATCGGCATGCAAGGATACAAAAAGGTCAGCCCTGTGTTCGCGCGCCTTCCCCATGCGCTGACGTAACTTCATGTAATAATCACCTTCCCTGACCAGCACCGCCTTCATACCTTTTTGCTGGTTGATTTTGTCCGCCAGCCTCCTGGCAACGGCGAGGGTTATATGCTTTTCCTTGGTGCCCTTTTGTCCGCTGGCCCCGGGATCCTCCCCACCGTGTCCGGCATCAATCGCAATAACAACATCACGGAAACCGGGTTTATTGGTTTTGGCTGTCTTGACCGCCTTGGTTGGCCCCTGTTGATGCGGGTACAGATCAACCACCAGTCGGTGACCATAAGTGCTATTGGGTTTTAGCAGGAAGCTTTTGGGTTTGACCTTGCGATCAGCATCCAGCACCAGCCTTAATGTGTCACCCTTTTTGGCACTACGCAGGTCCTTGACGTAACCCTTGGACTCTAATTCCCTGGCGCTCGTCGATGACCAGTTCGCCCGTTTGATGTCTACAACGACACGCTCAGGTTTATGCAGGGTGAACAGGTGATAATCCACCTGGTCACTGATATCAAAAACAATCCGCGTGTAATCCGGAGACACCCAGGTGCGCGTACCTTCAATCATTGTCTGCGCGGCCAAACTCGTGCTGAAGAGGAAAACCCCTGCCAGCAAGCCAATACGAAACAATAGTTGAAGTGATTTATTCATTGGTTATTAGATTCTATATTAGCTTATATACAACATTAACCAAATTTTTCAAGGAAAAAAGTCAAAAATATCATTTAAAAACGGGAAGATAGCCATATTATCTAGAATAATATTCCGATAACCTCATAACTGGCTTATTTATATGGACTATTGATGTTCAGAAATTACTTTAGATAAATGTTCAGCCAGTTTGTCATCTGTCGGCTGAATTCGGATCTGACGAGAGTCGCCTGCATACTCCAGATAGATGTCCAGATCGGGCAGTCCCAGGTAACCATGTGCGCGTTCGGCCCACTCGACCAG
>JAPHTU010000109.1 GCA_026196145.1 Gammaproteobacteria bacterium | reverse complement strand
CTTGCGCTTAAACGCCGACCAATTACAGCGCCATCTCGATAAAGAGCTGGCACCGCTGTACCTGATTTCTGGAGATGAGCCGCTGTTATCGATGGAGGCGGGAGACAGGATTCGTCAAACCGCCCGACAGCAGGGTTATAGCGAGCGTGAAGTCTATCATGCCGATGCCGGTTTTGACTGGAATGAAATCTCGTTATCCTCCAGCAGTATGTCGCTGTTTGCGGAGAAAAAAATCATCGAGATTCGGTTGCCCAATGGTAAGCCGGGTACGGTCGGAGGCAAGGTGCTGGCCGGGCTTGCACAGCAACCGCCACCCGACACCCTTATCATGTTGATAACGGGCAAACTGGATGCAACAGCCCGCAAGAGCAAATGGTACCGCACTGTTGAATCCCACGGCATGTGCCTGCAATTGTGGCCTGTGCCCGCGCAACAATTACCTTCATGGATAGAGCAGCGTCTGACGGTGGCCGGCATATCTGCCAGCCGTGAGGCTATCCAACTGCTATCTGACCGGGTAGAAGGCAACCTGTTGGCAGCAGACCAGGAGATTAAAAAGCTCGGCATGTTGATTAATACAACATCGATTGATGTTGAGGACGTCCTGGAAGTCGTGGCCGATAGCGCTCGACATAATGTATTTGAGTTTATTGATGCTGCACTGACTCAACAAACACCCAAGTTATCTCGTATGCTGGGTCATATACGGGCGGAAGGGGCGCAGCCGCCAGTCGTATTATGGGCTATGGCACGCGAGTTTCGCCTGCTGTTTGGTGTGGCCGATGCGCTACGCAAGAACCGTAATCCGGAACAGGCCATGGATGACCATCAGGTATGGAAAAGTCGTCGTGCCATGTTGGCCAGCGCGGCACGACGCAAGCAGCCGGGCTATTGGGGGGGCTGTCTGGCACGCTGTGCGAAAATTGACCGCATGATCAAGGGCATCGCAGACGGCAATCCATGGGATGAATTGTTACAATTGGGCTTTAGGATGAGTCGGTAGCCAATCTTCAGGAAGAGATTATGAGCAACGATATTGAAAGTTATATGCAGGGCCTGGGTCAGCGAGCAAGAGCTGCCTCGCGTGCGCTGGCGGCAGCAGACACGGCGGCTAAAAATAGCGCGTTGAATGCCATTGCGGAAGACCTGGCGAATCAGTCGGACTATCTGCTGACAGAAAATAAAAAGGATCTGGATGCCGGTGCAGACAAGGGGCTGGATGAGGCGTTGCTGGATCGTCTGGCGCTTACACCGGAAAGGATAGATGGCATGATCGACGGGCTACGCCAGATTGCTGCCCTGCCAGATCCAATTGGTGAGATCTTTGATATGAATTACCGCCCATCCGGCATTCAGGTGGGGCGTATGCGTGTGCCATTGGGTGTGGTGGGTATTATTTACGAATCGCGTCCGAATGTGACCGCAGATGCAGCAGCCTTGTGTTTGAAGTCAGGTAATGCAACGGTATTGCGCGGCGGTTCAGAGGCGTATCACTCCAACCAGGCGATTGCCGCCAGTATTCAGCGTGGACTGGAAGCCGCGGGCCTGCCGGCGGATGGTGTGCAGGTGGTATCCACGACAGATCGTGAGGCGGTCGGACAAATGATAGCCATGCCGGCCTATATTGATGTGATAATCCCACGTGGTGGCAAGGGTTTGATTGAGCGTATCAGCGGTGATGCGCGTGTGCCCGTGATTAAACATCTACATGGCGTTTGCCATGTCTATATTGATGATGAGGCTGATCCGAAAAAGGCATTTGATATTGCACTCAATGCCAAAACCCATCGTTATGGTGTATGTAATGCAATGGAGACCCTGCTGGTTTCCGATACCGTGGCGGCAGAATACCTGCCCGGTCTGGCCAGGGCATACGTCGACAAGGGCGTGGAATTACGCGGCTGTGAAGCGACCTGCGAAATTTTGGGTGATCAATGTATAGCGGCATCTGCAGAAGACTGGGATACCGAATATCTGGCACCCGTGCTGTCGATTCGTGTCGTTGCCGATATGCAGGAGGCAATTGATCACATCGCAGCACATAGTTCGGGGCATACCGAAAGCATTGTGACGGAAAATTATTCCCATGCGCGGCAGTTTCTGCGTGAGGTAGACTCAAGCTCGGTCATGGTGAATGCCTCAACCCGGTTTGCTGATGGCTTTGAATATGGGCTGGGCGCCGAAATCGGTATCTCTACCGACAAGTTTCACGCTCGTGGCCCGGTGGGGCTGGAGGGCTTGACCTCGGTGAAATACATCGTGCTGGGTGATGGAAATATACGTCAGTAGTAATCCAGGGTAGGTCGACCCGATGATAGGTATCTTTGGCGGTACCTTTGACCCGGTTCACCTTGGGCACCTTCTGCTGGCAAGGGCCGCAGCTGACCACCTTGGGTTGCAACGTGTCATCTTTGTTCCACTGGGCCTGCCGCCACACCGTGATCTACCCAAAGCATCGCCACAAAGCCGTGTTAATATGCTGCAGGCGGCCTTGACGGATTCCCCGGATTTTGAAGTCAGTACAGTAGAGATAGACAGACCTTCACCTTCATGGACAGTGCATACGCTGGAACACTTCTGCGATGAAATGCCGGATGAAACATTTTGCCTGTTGATGGGGTCAGATGCCTTCAGGTCAATCAATCAGTGGTATCAATGGCAGTCACTGCTGGATTACTGTCACCTGGTCGTTGTCAGTCGCGCCGGTGACAAGACGGAACTGGGCAGTGAAGTTGCCGCTTACCTGGCCCGGCACCGGTGTACGTCCCTGTATGATATTACTGATGGCTGCAGTGGAGGCATTTACTGGCTGGAAGCCGATATACCTGATATTTCATCCACCTTGATACGTCATCGTGTCGATGCGGATGAACCATTGACCGGGTTATTGCCACCAGCGGTAGAAAGCTTAATTAAAGAACATGGACATTATGGATATTAATGAAAAATTATTGCATCTGGTTGTGGATGCTCTGGAAGACATGAAGGCGCTTGATCTGAGGACGCTGGACGTTAAGGACAAGACCTCGGTGACTGACATCATGGTCATCTGTAGTGGCTCGTCTTCTCGTCATGTGAAGTCGCTTGCGGATACCGTTATAAAGAAGACCAAGGAAGCCGGTATGCCACCGTTGGGTGTAGAGGGCGAAGCTGCTGCCGAATGGGTGCTGGTTGATTTGGGCGATGTTGTCGTCCACATCATGATGCCGGAGGTAAGGGATTTTTATCAACTGGAGAGATTGTGGTCGGTGGATGATAGCTCCACCGGCACAGAACAATCCTGATAGCTGCGCATGAAGATTCAGATTCATGCAATTGGCAAGCGTATGCCGCACTGGGTACGTGAGGGGTTTGAAGATTATCAAAGCCGTTTTCCACGCCATATCAAGCTAACGCTCCGTGAAATCAATATGCCGGAACGTGCCGGTAATGCCGATATTCTCAGGTTAAAAGAAGAGGAGGGGGAACGCCTGCTGTCTGCGGTACCCCCGGATGATGTAGTTATTGCACTAGATGAAGGTGGCAAGCAATGGGGCAGTCGCCAACTGGCGGCCCAATTCCACAACTGGCTTGCAGACAAGCGTGACCTGAGTCTGTTGATTGGCGGGCCTGATGGCCTGTCCAGAATGTGCCTGGAACGAGCCAATATTACCTGGTCATTGTCCCGTTTGACCTTGCCGCATATGCTGGTTCGGGTAGTACTTGCCGAACAGCTATACCGTGCCTACGCGATAACGCAAAATCATCCCTATCACCGTGACTAGCCCGCTTTCTATCGTACTCGCTTCAGGCTCTCCCCGACGTCATGAGTTGCTCCTGCAACTGGGCATCACGCACAAGGTATTACCTGTTGATGTCGAGGAAGTCTGCCAGTCATCGGAATCGGCAGACGAGTGTGTGCAGCGACTGGCGCTGGAAAAGGCCAGAACGGCATTCTTGCTGAAGCCGCGGGCACTGGTTATCGGTTCAGACACCATGGTTATTATCAACGGCAAGATCCTGGGGAAACCCCGAGACCGCGCTGACGGTCTGCAAATGCTAGAATGTTTGTCTGGCCGGGAGCATGAGGTATTGACTGCGGTTGCGCTAGTTGGTGCAGGCAGGGAATTATCCGGTGTACAGCGGTCTAAAGTGAGGTTCCGGCAATTATCCTATGCAGAGATCGAAGCTTATTGGGAAACAGGAGAACCTCATGACAAGGCCGGAAGCTATGCTATTCAGGGCAGGGCCGCGCAGTTTATCGAGAGCCTTGAGGGTAGTTTTTCGGGTGTAATGGGATTGCCGCTATATGAGACCGCTCAATTATTAAGGGAATTTGGGATTAACCCACTGGAAGTATCCAATGCATGAAGAAATACTGGTTAATGTGACGCCCCAGGAGACACGCGTTGCTGTGGTTGAAAACGGCATGCTGCAGGAACTGTTGCTAGAGCGTCGTGACAAACTTGGCATGGTCGGGAATATCTACAAGGGAAAGGTTCGGCGCGTGCTGCCCGGTATGCAGGCAGCTTTCATAGATATCGGCCTGGATCGCGCCGCATTTTTACATGCCTCTGACATCGTTTCGAAGCGTGACAATGGCTGTGACGTGGAAACACTGCAGATTGAGGAGATGCTCAGTGAAGGGCAAACCCTGCTAGTGCAGGTAATCAAGGACCCGTTGGGAACCAAGGGCGCCCGCCTGACAACCCAGATTACCATCCCCTCCCGTTATCTGGTTCTAATGCCACAGGTTAAATGTCTTGGCGTATCAAGCAAGCTGGAGGATGAAGATGAGCGTAACCGCCTGAAAAAGGCGGTCGCAGAACTATCCGGTGACACAAGGACCGAGGGGTATATTGTGCGTACTGCTGCCGAGGGGGTTGGTAATGAAGAGCTAAAGGCAGACATCAACTACCTGCAAAAACTCTGGGGTATTATTCGTGAAAGGGAGATGAAAGCGAAACCCGGTGACATGGTCTATGAAGAGTTGAACCTGGTGATGCGAACTCTGCGGGATTTTATCGATGAAGGTGTTGCCAAGGTGCTGGTCGATTCGCGGGGTGCCTATGGGCGTATGTGTGAGTTTACGGAGAAGTTTCTGCCAGAATTTTCTGAACGTCTGGAACACTATACCGGTGAGCGGCCACTATTTGATCTATATAACATTGAAGATGAAATTCAAAAGGCATTGCAAAGCAAGGTACAGCTAAAATCCGGCGGCTATCTGATCATTGACCAGACTGAAGCAATGACGACAATCGATGTGAATACCGGCGCCTATGTAGGGCATCGTAATCTGGAAGAGACTATTTTCAAAACCAATCTGGAGGCAGCACAGGCGATTGCCCGGCAACTTCGGTTACGCAATCTGGGTGGCATTATCATCCTGGACTTTATTGATATGGTGAACGAAGAACACAAGCGGCAGGTATTGAGAGCCTTTGAAAAATGTATCGATAAGGATCATGCCAAATGTTATCTGACTGATATTTCCCGACTGGGTTTGATTGAGATGACTCGCAAGCGCACGCGTGAAAGCCTGGAGCATGTACTATGTGAACCCTGTTCAACATGTGCAGGCCGTGGTTCGGTCAAGACTGCACAGACCGTGTGTTATGAGATATTTCGGGAAATTATGCGTGAGTCCAGACAATTTGATGCCGACAAGCTGTTGATTCTGGCCTCTCAGGAGGTTGTTGACCTGCTGTTGGATGAAGAGTCCAATAGTGTGGCTGAACTGGAGGAATTTATTGGCAAGCCCATCCAGTTTCAGGCTGAGGCCCTGTATTCGCAGGAAAATTATGACGTAGTATTGATGTAAGCATGACCATGTTACAAGTATCAGATGATACCGGTGGCAAGCGTGTATATGGGTTAGGTAAGTGGTCAAGATGGGTATTTTAGAAAATCGGTATGGGCAGGGTAAGTAAACACCATATCATACGTTGGAACCGGCGCCTGCTGCTGACAGGTATTGTAGGCTTCGGCCTGCTGTTTGGTGCTGTGCGCCTGTTGCTGCCCGGCATTGCCGAGCACCGTGCCGATATCGAGCAACTGGCCGCCGAAATTCTCGACAGGCCGGTAACCATTCGGCACATTGAATCCGGTTGGGCCGGTTTTCACCCGGTGGTGACATTCAAGGGGGTGCAAGTACAGCAGCCTGGTGATCAGGGTGTGTTTTACCTGGATTCACTCGATGTTGTACTGGGTATTATTCCCAGTCTGCTGGCAGGTGAACTACGTCCGTTGGCGATTATCCTGCATATGCAGAAACTTGAGCTAAAGCGTGCCGAAAATGGTCGCCTGAGTTTCAACCTGGGTGATCTGGCGGACTCAGCTGGTCCTTATCGTGGAGGAGATCAGCTGGACTGGATATTGCAGCAACCGGACCTGCAACTTGATATTGATGTCTTTTCCTTCCGTGATGGAACCGGCAAGATACCGGATATCCAATTGCGCAATGTAGATCTCGATTTTGTTAATCAGGCCGATGTGCTGGTTGCCAGGTTGACTACGGGTGAAAGTCAGCTTGCCGACAGTCTGAATGTGACTGTGACACTGGATACACAGGACCTGACAGCGAAAGGTTATAAGTCCAGCCTGTATCTTGAATTAAAGGCTGCATCATTGTCTTTCTGGAAGCAGGCCCTGGCAGATACCTTTGAAATGCCCGACACGGGAGAGACGGATGCTGCCATCTGGATGAAAGTAGAAGCAGGCAGGATCAAACAGGTTGCTGGTGATATATCACTCGGTGATCTTGCATACAGTTCAAAGCCGGGTGAAACGTTCTCTGTTGAATCCATGGCGGGAAAGTTTAACTGGCAGTCTACCGGTGCAGGCTGGTTACTACAGGTCTCGCAGTTGTACATGCAACGCCTTGGTAAAAAATGGCCGGCAAGTGGTCTGTCAGTGGAGTACCGTCGGGGGGAGATAAATCGCTTTCTCATTAACGCAGATTATTTCAAGCTACAGGATTTTTTGCCGTTGGTTGATCGGCAGTCAGCAGTTCATGCCTTGATTGGTGACCGTTTGCAGTCACTTTCTCCGGCGGGAGAAATGAATGACCTGAGGTTGCAGTTATCGGTTAACCAGCAGGAGCAGTTGCTTGATTATGCCTTGCAGGCGCAGATTGTAAACTTTTCAGTCAATGCGCATGAAGAGTGGCCTGGTGTTAGTGGTCTTGATGGCTACCTGGCTGCAACGGAGCAGGCCGGTTTATTGCAACTATCTACTACATACGCATTGCTGGATTTACCAACGATATTCAGAGATCCGTTACGCCTGGATACGCTGAAAGGTGATATCAACTGGACACGGTTAACATCGGGGCTGCTTATTGAGTCCGCACAGCTTGATGCCGATAACAGCCATATATCCACACAAAGTCGTTTGTCTATTCATATACCTGTGGATGGAGATGTATTTGTCGATATGCAAACCAACTTTAAGGACGGTGATGGTTCCTATACCTCTTTTTATTTACCGGCAAAAGAATTGAGTGAAGAAACAGTGGCCTGGCTCGATAAGGGCATTGTTGCGGGTCATGTGGAATACGGCACGTTTATCCTGCATGGTGCGATGAATGATTTTCCATTCGATAACGGTGATGGGCGTTTTGAGGTCCGCTTCAAGGTAAGGGACGGGATTCTTGACTATTATGAAGACTGGCCAAGAATTGACGAGATTGAGGCCGAGGTGGCATTTGTTGGCAGGGGCATGCGTATTGAAGCATCTGCTGGCAAGATATTCGAAGGTGAACTCAGGAATACGGTAGTTAGTATCGCTGACCTCGATAGCGATAATCCGGTTTTAACGATAGGTGGGCGAACCAAAACATCCTCCAAGGATCTGTTTCGATATCTGGTCGAGACAAAATTGGCAGGGGAATATGAAATTGCGCTATCTGCGCTGACGCTAAAGGGAATGAATGATCTGGAGTTACTGCTCAATCTGCCGTTGTCCAAAGGTGAGCCAAGGGTCAAGGGGCAGCTCGAATTTCTGGATAATCAATTAACGATTGAAAGCTGGGGCGTACAGATAGATCAGATTAAGGGGCTACTCGATTTTACCGAGCAATCCTTTACATCTAATAACATTACCGGTTTGTTCGGCAAGCAGCCGGTGGATGTCAATGTGGGTACGGTGAAAACACCAGATGGCCCCGAAACAACGATAAGCGCTCGCAGTCAGGCAGATTTATCACAACTGATAAAGTCCAGGAATGATGTGCTGGCGAATCAATTCAGCGGTGAGTCTCCTTTCGGGGTATTGATCACAATTCCCGACAGCAAGCCCAGTCGCCTGGCGATTCATTCATCCCTGGTTGGTACCGAGCTTAAGTTTCCTCATCCGCTGAGTAAAGAAACGATGGATGAACTGGAGTTTTCACTGCAAACGGGTTTTTCCGGTGAGTCGGGTGAGCTGATTGAAATAAGTCTTGGAGATCGCTTGCAGGCATTATTTGATGTTGATGCAAACACGCACGAGCTGGATTCGGCATATGTGCAGCTTGGAAGGGAAGCTATTTCACGCCCGTCTGATAAAAATGCATTGGTGCTTGGTGGCAGGCTCGATTATCTTGATCTCGACGCATGGAAAGGCTGGTACCAGGATCTCGATATCCCGTCGAATGATATGAACCTTTCATTTGCATTCAAAACAGACCTGAAAATTGACCGCATGAAATATGCGCGCTGGTTTATCGATGACATTCATATCAATGCATCCACTATAGACAGTCTATGGCAGGCGAAAATATCCGGTCAGGGGGCTGAAGGTAAGGCAACCTATGACACTGCCGAGGCTGCACTGAGCCTTGAGCTGCAGCACCTTGGTATATTCAAACGACCCTATGTGGCACCGGCAAAGGCCACGGGTGAGAATATCTTCAGCAGTTTGAGGCCTTCAGATATACCAAAGGCAAATATCGATATAAAAAAACTGGTCTATGATGAGCGGGAAATTGGGAGATTCATAGTGCAGGCCCATCCTGAAGAGTCGCGATATCAACTTGAGGAAGCCAGTATGCAAATGGATGAAGCCAGTTTGAGCATCGCTGGTAACTGGAACATCAATAGTGAATCCGGGGTAGATAAGCATTCAACCCATATCGAAGTTGATATCGAAAGCAGTGATTTTGGTGAGCTGATGAAACGACTGGGTTATGACGGTACTGTGAAAGGTGGAGAGGGATCATTGCATGCAGACTTCACAAGCGATACATCGCCGATGGATTTTGATGTGTCTCATTTATCGGGTGATGTGGACTTGTCTATCCTGAAAGGAGAAGTGCTTGAGGTTGACCCGGGCAGTGCAGGCAGGATATTTGGTTTATTGAGTTTCCAGACATTACCACGTCGCCTGTCACTGGATTTTACTGACCTGTTCAGTAAAGGAATGAGCTTCGATAAAATCGATGGTAGCTTTACAGTGAGTCAGGGGCAGGCGTATACCAACAACCTGATAATGGACGCACCCTCCAGCCAGGTTGAGGTCTCAGGCAGGATAGGTCTGGCGGACGAGGACTATGATCAACATGTTCGTGTCATCCCAAACCTGAGTTCAACGTTGCCTGTTGCCGGCGCGCTGGCAGGAGGCCCCGGCCTGGCGGTTGTGATGTTTATTACCCATAAGTTACTACAGAAGCCAATTGACAAGATGACCCAGTTTGAATACCAGGTGACCGGACCGTGGGATTCACCCGATATCGTGAGTATCAAGGACAAGAACAAAAAAGTTGCCAGTGAGAATAAACAGCCAACAAGCAGCACGACTGCTGATGATTCTCTATAATACGGACCGACAAGTGCAGGGTACGGATAAATTATGACAAAGGTCGCAGCAATACAGATGGCTTCAGGGCCCAATGTCTCGGCAAATCTGCTGGAGGCGGAAAAGCAGTTAACACAGGCTGCGGATTTAGGTGCACGTCTGGTTGTATTGCCTGAAAACTTTGCATTTATGGGCGCAAGGGAAATAGACAAGCTGGATATTGCTGAACAGGATGGCGATGGTCCGATACAGACCTTCCTGCAGCAGCAGGCTGCAAAACACGGGTTTTTCCTGGTGGGGGGGACGGTGCCGATAAAGACAACATCTGGTGATAAAGTCCGGTCTGCCTGTATTTTATATTCATCAGAGGGAAAGCAGCTTGGGCGATATGACAAGATGCACATGTTCGATGTGGAGATACCGGAAAGCGGTGATCAGTATTTCGAATCTGAGGCGATACAAGCAGGTGATCGCCCTTCCTGCTATGAGACACCATATGGTCATATTGCCATGGCCGTTTGTTACGATCTCCGGTTTCCCGAGCATTTTCGTTCGCTTCTTGATGATGGTATGGATTTAATTGCCGTACCCTCCTCATTTACTGCGCAAACAGGTAAGGCGCATTGGGAGGTCCTGTTAAGGGCAAGGGCCATAGAGAATTTGTCATATGTAGTTGCTGCTGCGCAGGGTGGGTTCCATGTTGGTGGCCGTGAAACCTGGGGGCACAGCATGATTGTAGACCCGTGGGGTAATGTACTAAATAGCCTGGCAAAGGGGCCTGGGGTTGTTATTGCAGAGATCAGTAGTGAGCAGCAGGAAAATACACGCAAGGCATTTCCTGTGTTACAACATCGTCGCCTTAAATGCGGGTTAGATTAGCCACCAGGTTGCCAGCCCCAGGAAAGCCATAAAGCCGATTACGTCGGTAACTGTAGTCAGGAGCACACTACCGGCCAGTGCCGGGTCTATGCCGATACGTTTGAGAAATAACGGGATAACAACACCGGCCAGCGTCGCGAATAGCAGGTTAATAATGAGTGCGGCGGCGATGATCATGCCGATGGACTGATTGTCAAACCAGAGCCAGGCAATCACTGCAACAACAATTGCCCATAGCAGACCGTTCAGCGCACCGACAGAGACTTCCTTGATTAATAGCATGCGGGTGTTTGATTGCCCCAGTTGACCCAGTGCAATACTGCGAATAACCAGTGTCAGTGTCTGGCTGCCCGCAATTCCCCCCATGCTGGCAACAATCGGCATTAAAACGGCCAGTGCGACTATTTTATCAATAGTGGCCTCAAACCAGCCGATAACCCAGGATGCCAGCAGGGCGGTCATGAGATTAATGCCCAGCCAGATAGCCCGTTTATAGGCGCTGGGGATAATCGGCCCGAAGATATCATCTTCCTCGTCCAGGCCGGCCATGCGCATGAGGTCCTGGTCTGCCTCGTCGCGAATCACATCGACCACATCATCAATGGTAATCCTTCCCAGTAGTTGATTGGTCTCATCAACGACCGGCACGGAAACCAGATCGTGTTGTTCAAAATATTGCGCGACTTCCTCATCGGGTGTGCTGGCCAGCAGTGCCTGGCTGCCGGACGACATAACGTCTTTGACGAATGATGCGGGATCGCTGGTGAGTAATACGGTCAGGGGTAAGGTACCCATCAGGTTATCATTGCGATTGACTACGCTGAGACTGTCGGTGAGTGCGGGTAGCTCCCTGTGCAAACGCAGATAACGCAATACGACATCAATGGTGACATCTTCTCGCACGGTGATGATATCAATATTCATCAAACCGCCAGCACTGTCTTCCGGGTAGGACAGAATCGATTCCAGTCGTTGCCGGTCCTGAATATCCATGGATGTGAGGAGCTCGCTGGTAACGACTTCAGGTAGGTCGTCGAATACATCCGCCAGGTCATCCATGTCCATGTCCATGGTGGCCGCCAGCAGTTCGTCTTCCTCCATTACATCAATCAGGTTGCTGCGCACCTCATCGTTGACATGACTGAGCACTTCACCCTGTATGTCCTGATCGATTAGCTGCCAGACGAAATAGCGTTTGGCCCGTGGCAGGGATTCCAGCAGGTTACTCAGTTCAGCGGGATGCAGCGTGGTAATCATCTGTTGAGCCAGATTCATCGTGCCGCTTTGCAATGCGGTGTTGATGTCTTCCAGACGGCTCAGGGCGCGATCTTCTGTAATTTGCTCTGACATGGTAGTGATTCGCCCGGCGGTTTATATTATCGGCGAGTTTAGCGGCTTGGTTGAGTAAGCTTCAAGCTTTAGGATCTGTTAACACGATACAGATACCCAGCGTTGACCCTCAAATCAGGACATACGGTGTTGCGCCTTACTTATTTGGGGCAACCAAACTGCGCTCGGCGCGCCTTGCCCTGTGAGAAAATGGCCTCCGTCGATGGGCATATGTATCGTATTAACAGGCCCTGACACGTTATTACATCGAGCGTGTGTTGATATCGTGCAGCAAGTCGTAGGTACGTGCGCTGTCCTTGCTGTACAAGATCTTTCTGACTGGCCTGGAGAGCGTTTCAATACTTGTTTCCCTGACAATGGATTTAACCTCCAGCAAGGAAGACGCCTGCATGCTGAACTCGGTCAGCCCCAGCCCCAGTAATAGTCGTGTAAACCGGGTGTCGCCGGCCATTTCACCACACATGCTGACATGGATGCCGGCCTTCTTGCCTGCGTCCAGTGTCATCTTGATCAATGCCAGGATAGCGGGGTGCATGGGATCATATAGATAGTTGACGGCATCATCCACACGATCAATCGCCAGCGTATACTGAATCAGGTCATTGGTACCGATCGACATGAAATCACAGTATTCTGCGAACAGGTTTGCAGCAATTGCAGCGGCCGGAACTTCGATCATGGTTCCCAGCGGGATGTTTTCATCAAACCGGATGCGTTCACGACGCAGGGCAGCCTGTACGGTCTGGATATGTGTCCTGACCTGGCGTATTTCATTCACCGTGCTGATCATGGGAATCATGATACGTATTGGTCCGTACGCGGATGCACGCAGGATAGCGCGTAACTGTGCATGGAACAGTGACTGATCCTGCAGGCACAGGCGTACAGCGCGTAGCCCCAGGGCAGGGTTGCTCGGCAGGGGCATATCACTACGACCACTATCCACCTGTTTATCTGCGCCCAGGTCCAGCGTCCTGATCGTTACTGGCGCGCCTTTCATGCGGCGCACAATGTTGCGGTAGGCATTGAACTGCTCCTCTTCGGAAGGCAGCTGTTCACGATTCATATACAGATACTCGGTACGTAGCAGACCGATACCGGCACAACCCGCTTTTTTTGCAGCCCGGATGTCCTCCGGTAATTCAACATTGGCCTGTAGCGTGATGAGTTGCTTGTCCAGGGTAATGGCAGGCTCATCCCGCAGTGAGGCCAACGCATTCTTGCGTCTCTTATACTCGCGGGCCTTGTTGCGATACCACGCTTTTGTGCGTTTACATGGCGAGGCGATAACCGATCTTTTTTCTCCATCGATAACGACGGATTCTCCTGGCTGTAATAAGTGGCGTGCGCCATGCGCACCAATAATTGCCGGTATACGCAGGCTGTGCGCCAGGATGGCGCTGTGTGACAGGGGGCCACCGAACTCGGTGATAAAGCCTGCTACGCCGCGCTGGTGGATGGATATTATTTCGGCCGGACTCAAGTCATCGATTACAATGATCTGAGTAGAAAAATCCTTGTCTCCGACGATATCGGTTAACGAGGTTTCACCAATAAGTACACGTTGAATGCGGTTAACAACATGCGCTATGTCATCCCGGCGGGTTTGCAGGTAGGGATCGTCTATCTCCTCGAATACCCTGAGCAGAATATCGTGCTGTTGTTGCAATGCCCATTCGGCATTGCATAGTTCCTGCTCAATGATTTGTGCCGGCGCCTCATATAATGTCGGGTCCCCCAGCATCAGTAAATGTGTGTCAATAAATGAATAGATATCGGCGGGCGTGTCCTCGGGTATGGTATTACTGATATCTATTAGCTGCTGCTTGGCTTTCTCAACCGCTGCCTTATAGCGACTTGTTTCAGCGCTAACCTGGTCGGTGGACAGGCGGGTTTGATTAATATGAATATGGTCACGCGGGATGACCGTGGCAGTGCCTAGTGCGATAGCGTTTGAAACGCTGTTGCCTGCCAGTTGCATGACCATGCTTATTCGTTAAATCCTTCTGCAATCAAATTGCTTAGCGAGTCGATGGCATTTTGCTCATCTGTTCCATCGGTATCAATAGTGATTTGAGTGCCGTGAGATGCCGCCAGCATCATCATGCCCATGATGCTTTTCCCGTCCACGTGCTTGTCGCTCCCGTGAACACGTATTTTACAATCGAACTGACTGGCCAGTTTGACAAAGCTGGCGGCGGGGCGTGCATGCAGCCCTTTGCGATTGACGATCGTAACAGTACGGGAAATACCCATAAAATATGCTTGCGGTCGTCTATGCAGCAGCGTGTTGCTGCCAATGGTGAATCAGGTTAAGAATCTCTGCCGGGTCATCGGCGGCCCGTAGCTGGTTACACATATTATCCGCTGTGAATAACTCCGCCAGTTGGGAGAGTAGTTTCAGGTGCTCCTCATCAGCAGTATCCGGAACCACCAGGCAAAATATTATATCTACCGGCTGGTCGTCCGGACTATCAAAATCAACGGGCTTTGCCAGAGTGATCAACGCCCCAATGGGTTGTTCAATGTCGGCCAGACGTGAATGGGGCAGGGCAACACCGGCGCCCAGCCCGGTGCTGCCCAGACGTTCCCGAGCAATGAGGTGGTCAAAAATCTGATCAGCTGACAGAGCTGGGAGAGATTGAGACAGGATTTCACTGAGATATTGCAGTGATTTCTTCTTGCTGCCCGCTTCCATGCGGGCACGTGTTCGTTCCTGATTAAGTAAGCCGAAGATATTCATATGGTTGTTATTCCACGGCAGCCCTGGCCGGTTTCTGCGCACGGTGTCGTTCCTCTGCATGTTTCTCCTTGTACTTCTTTACCTGCCTGTCGAGTTTGTCGACCAGTGAATCGATGGCGGCATACATATTTTCCTGCGTTGAATCAGCAAATACCTTGCTGCCATTAAGCTGGATAGTGGCTTCCGCGCGATGGCGCAGTTTTTCAACACTCAAAATGACGTGCGGGTTGGTAACATGGTCAAAATGACGCTCAAGCCTGAGCATTTTTTCCGTCACATAGTTACGTAATGAGTCGGTGATTTCCATGTGATGTCCGGTCAAGTCGATGTGCATAGTGCAGTCTCCTTAGAGTTGTGAATAATCAGGCACGCAAGCGCCTTTCGTTGGAAGGTGGAATCAGCAGGCTCTCGCGGTACTTTGCGATCGTACGACGAGCCACCTTGATTCCCCTTTGTTCAAGTAATTGAGCGAGTTTGTTATCGCTAAACGGTTTTCTGTCATCCTCATCAGTAATCAGCTTTTTGATCATGGCACGAATGGCGGTTGATGAGCATTCGCCGCCACTGGCAGTGCTGACATGGCTGGAAAAAAAGTATTTTAGTTCAAATATGCCACGCGGTGTATGCATGTATTTCTGTGTAGTAACACGTGAGATGGTTGATTCATGCATATCGATGACCTCTGCAATATCACGCAGCACCATGGGTTTCATATGCTCCTCGCCATGCTCCAGAAAATCCTGTTGTTGCTCGACAATCAGGGATGCAACCTTGAGCAGGGTGTCATTTCGGTTGCTCAGGCTTTTCAGGAACCAGCGCGCCTCCTGCAGGTTGTTCTTCAGGAACTGATTGTCGCGACTGTTATCGGCACGCTTGATCAGGCTGGCGTAGTAATCATTGACTTTTATCTGAGGTGCAATATCGCCATTTAATATAACCAGCCACCGCCCCTTTATTTTTCTGACCAGTACATCGGGTGTGATGTATTCGGTTGGCACACCTTCGATTGCGTTGCCAGGCCGTGGATTCAGTTGCTGAATCAGCTGTACTGCCTGTTGAATGGAATCGCTATCTGTTTTCAGTTGTTTGGCAATGCCGGCATAATCCCTGTGTGACAGCAGCTGGAAATGAGAGCGGATGATCTGGGAAGCCAATGCATGAATCTTTTCATCGTCCGGCACCTGTTGTTCAAGTTGGATCCGCAGGCAATCCTGCAGGTCACGTGCGCCAATACCCAGCGGATCCAGATGTTGAATCATATTCAGTACCGCCATAACTTCTTCAAGAGTGATATCCAATGCTTCATGGAAGGAAGCATGAATTTCCTCCGGTAATACGATCAGGTAACCATCATCATTGATGGCGTCAATGATGGTATCGGCAATTAGTCGATCAGTATCACTCAGGTGTATGACGTTTATCTGTGCGGACAGGTGGCTATACAGACTTTGGGCGCTGGCCGGGAAATCGGTTGGTTTATCAGATTGATTAAAGTTTGAACTGCTATTGAATGAAGTTGGCCACTGGCTATCCAGCCCGCCTGTGGCATAGGCCGCCTCAATATCTGACACTTCATCGCTACTGTTGTTCGTATCAGATTGATCGACCGGGGACGCTGCGACATCATTGTCGGGCTCTTCAAATTCAAGCAGGGGATTGGACTCTACCGCCTGCTGGATTTCGGTTTGCAGGTCTAAAGAGGAGAGTTGCAACAGCTTGATAGCCTGTTGCAGCTGCGGTGTCATGGATAATTGCTGCCCGAGGCGCAGCTGTAGACTCTGCTTCATCCGTGGTTCTGCTTGTTTGGTCGAAATTCCCTCATCCCTAAACTAATTGTAATTCATAAATATCCTCTCTGCAGAAAACATGCCAAATAGTTGATTGCTATCAAGTCACATAACCATGTTTTAAAAGCGGGTATGGTTTGGTTCCGGAAATGGTCTTCCAGGGCACTGATAGGACTCCGGCATGGTGTCGTACGGTGGGGTGGCGATGGCCTGTTGTTCTGACCAAAGGAAACGGTAAAGCTTTGTCGATGGTTTACAGTTGAAAATCCTGCCCTAAATAGACTTCCCGGACATGTTGATGTTCCAGGATATGCTCAGGATCACCTTCGGCTATTACCTGTCCTTCATTAATGATATAAGCACGGTCACAGATCCCCAGGGTTTCGCGGACGCTGTGATCAGTGATTAAAATCCCTATTCCCATGTCTCGCAGATGGGCGATCAGATGCTGGATATCGCCTACTGATATGGGGTCAACCCCGGCAAAGGGTTCGTCCAGTAGTATAAAACGGGGTTCAGCAGCCAGTGCGCGCGCAATCTCTACTCGTCTCCTTTCGCCGCCGGATAAGCTGAGCGCGGTAGCCTCTTTCAGATGACTGATATGGAGGTCATGTAGCAGGGTCTGTAGGAGTTCTTCGTGGGCAGTTTCGTCAATGTCTTCACGCGTTTCCAATATGGCCAGTATGTTTTCGCTGACACTGAGTTTGCGAAATACCGAGGGCTCCTGCGGTAGATAGCCCAGCCCCATGCGTGCGCGTTTATGCATGGGGTCGCGGGTAATATCCATTTTTTCCAGATAGATACTCCCCTGATCGCAACCTATCAGGCCAACAATCATATAGAAGCAGGTAGTCTTGCCTGCGCCATTCGGACCCAGCAGGCCAACGACTTCACCACTGTTGACGTCCAGGGATATACCGTTAACGACCTTTCTGCCCTTGTAGGCCTTGGATATATTTCTTGCGCTGAGTAACGGCATTACTTTTTGTCTGGCTGTATTGTCATACGTATACGGCCTTTGGCTTTCTTGCCAGTGTCAGTCGCACCAATGTTTCCTTTCATCTTGATGATGTCATTTTTGTTGTCGTATTCGATGATATTGCCTTTATATACATTGCCTTCCTGGTTCACGGTAGCATTACGTTCCAGTCTGACCAGATCTCTTTTCGGATAGACCTGTAGTTTTCTGGCCCTGGCGGTGACATCCTGTGGTTTATTATCAGGCCGTTGCCTATAGGTAGCCGGCTTACCGACGACAGTGACGATCTTGACTTCACCGTTAACTTTTTCAATCACCAGTGTTTCTCCTTTAACGTGAAGGGTGCCCTGGCGTACATCGACATTGCCGCGATACACGGTCAAGCCCTTTTTGTCGTCAATTTCTACCGAGTCAGCCTCGATAGTCATGGGTTTGTCCTTGTCTGTAGACAGGGCATAACAATCAAATGCCGACAGGAAGAGTGCAGAAAGCAGGAATAGGTATTTATGGCTCATGTGTGCCTCGTACATTTGAAAGTAATCGGTATTTTTTGTGTTCCAGCCATGCCTGCATGCCGACGCCCTGCATGTGGTGTTTGCGGGTTTTGATAGTAATGGCCTTGTTGGTTTCGAGGTAATCGCGTTGATTGTCCATGAACAGTTTTTCTGTGTTAATCGACAGTGAGTCATCGCTACCCAGCTTGTCCTGATGAATATCCACAGCACCCGTCAGCATGACGTGATCTCCATCATTGCTGATGCGGGCATTATTGGACTTGACGAATAGAGGCGCCTTGTCTTTTTTATAGGCCTGCATATCCAGTAGTTCGATTTCCAGGCTGTCATCTTTCGGGTAACGTATCAGGGACCGACCTTTAGCCCGGTAGCGCAACTCACCGCTGATATTGAAGTTACGCAGGGTGAAGTTTTCCATATAGAAATCCGGGCGATTGCTTTTTTGCTTCATTGCCTCGGTTTGTGAACTGGTGACAAGACCTTCTAGCCACCAGACCAGACTGGTGGCAACAGCAAGCAATAGCAAGGATAAAAAACGGCTAGTTGTCATTGCCTGTCAGGATAGATGGCAGATATTTTGCCCACTCCTTGTCCAGCAGCCCCTGTGCCTTGAGCAGCATCTCGCAGACATCACGGCCAGCTCCGCAGCCACCAGAGTTCGGCGTTTGCCAGTGGCAGTACGCGGTTACCAGTGGGTGAGCGTCATTGACAGCGATTGCCAGACCAACACGGCTGAGTACCGGGATATCAACAACATCATCACCGACAAAGGCCAGCTCTTCTGATGTCAGGCCGGTTTGTTCCATTAGTTGATCGAGCGCAGCGGATTTATCATGCTGCCCCTGAAATATAATATCGATGCCGAGGTTAGCTGCACGATGTTCGACCACCTTGGAGGTGCGACCCGTAATAATGGCTGTTTGTATGCCGTTGTTGTGCAGCATCTTGAAACCATGGCCGTCCCGCGAGTTAAAGGCCTTGTATTCCTGTCCGTCGTCACCAAAGAAAAGTCCACCATTGGTCAATACGCCATCGACATCAAAGCCGACCAGTTTGATTTTTCGTGCGCGGGCAATTACGTCGTCGTTGATTTCGGTGTTGCTGGCCATATGTTGTTTTGTGCAGTCTTGTTGGAAAGGATTCGGTTAAGTTCAGTTCTTTATCTCTGTATATCTGCATCCACCTAACTGGAAGTGGAATATCTCTATCGAGAAAGTGGAGTTTATATGAAATAAATGTGCAGTTTGAAGCTAATTTGGTTTCATAGCTACTGGCCGGGCATTTGAAAAATCCGGTTATTAACCGTCGTCAGGCCACCCCCGACCGGAGTAGTGTATGCATATTCAGGGCGCCAATGAGTTGCTGATCGTCATTGATCACCAGTAATGAATTAATGCGCTTTTCCTGCATGACCTTCAGTCCCTCAGCTGCGAGTATATCGGCCTTTACCGTTGTGCAATGTCTGGTCATGACGCTATCAATCAGGGCCTCGTGCGGGTCAATCCTGTCTTCAAAAACACGCCTCAGGTCACCGTCAGTAAATATGCCCAATACTTCCTCATTGCCATTTGTGATAGCAGTCATGCCGATGCCGGCACGGGTCATTTCAAGCATTGCCTGGCTGAGGGTCACGTCTGCGCTTACCCTGGGGATATCATCACCCGTGTGCATAATGTCGCCGATATGCAGCAGTAGCCGACGTCCCAGGCGACCACCAGGATGGGACTGGGCAAAATCCTGCTCGGTGAATCCACGGCGGTCGAGCAGGGCAACTGCCAGTGCATCACCCATGGCCAGGCTGGCGGTGGTGCTGGCTGTCGGGGCCAATCCCAGGGGGCATGCCTCCTTTTCCACGCTGATGTCCAGATGTATATCGGCTTCCTGCGCCAGTTCGGACTGCGTGTCGCCGGTCATTGCTATCAGCGGCACACCAAGTCGTTTAATGAGTGGCACGATGCTGATAATTTCTTCGGTAGTGCCGGAATTTGACAGGGCAATGACAACGTCCTGTGGGGTAATCATACCCAGGTCACCATGGCTGGCTTCGCCCGGGTGCATAAAGAATGCCGGTGTGCCTGTGCTGGCCAGCGTAGCCGCAATTTTATTGGCGATGTGCCCTGATTTCCCCATGCCGGTAACGACGATACGTCCGGTACAGGCAAGCATGAGCTGGCATGCCTTGACGAAGTGTTCATCGATGCGCGAGACGAGGTCGGAAATTGATTTGGCTTCGGTTTTTAAAACCGCAATCCCCATTTCACGGAGGTGATTTTCAGGCATGGCTGTATTGTTTATGGCGTCAGACTGACAGTGTAGAGGATATATTGATAGGCAACAAAGCCTGCCAGCAGGATTGCACCCTCAATTCGTGTAATTTTGCCGGGCCCACGCAGGCCGTACGCCATGATAAACAGACCGGCGGTCAGTACCAGCATGATTGGCAGGTCACGGTCAATTGCGTCGGCTGGAAACTCACCAGGACTGATAATCCCGGCAACGCCAATAACAGCCAGCAGGTTGAACATATTGGAGCCGATGATGTTGCCAATAATCAGTTCATGCTCTTTCTTGACCGCGCTCATGGCGGATGCCGCCAGTTCCGGCAGGCTGGTGCCAATGGCGACAATTGTCAGGCCAATAACCAGATCGCTGATGCCATAGGCATGTGCAATATTGACAGCCCCCCAAACCAGCAGGTTTGAACTTCCCAGCAGAAGTATGAGGCCGATGCTAAACCAGAGTATGCCGCGGCCCACTGTCACGTCGTGTGGAATTTCCTCCGCAAATTCCGTATCAATAGGGTCTCCCTTTTTTCCCTTCATGGCGATGACGGCGAGGATGCCAAGCAACAGGAAAATACTGCTCAGTAATATAACGCTGTCTATCAGGCTGATCGCACCATCCATGACCAATAAATAAGCACCAATGGAAACCAGTAATAATGCCGGAAACTCCCGGCGTAGCGTCTGGCTGTCGACTTGCAGGGGCATGATCAGGGCGGCGACTCCCAAAACCAGGGCGATATTGGTGATATTCGAGCCGATGGCATTACCAAAACCAAGCCCGGGATTTCCGTTGATGGCGGCGGTGCCTGAGACCAGTATTTCTGGCGCGCTGGTGCCAAAGCCAACAATGGTCAAGCCAATGATGAGCGGCGATACGCCAAGCGCATTGGCAGTACCGGCGGCGCCATAAACGAAGCGTTCGGCACCATAAACCAGTAAAATCAGGCCAATCACAATGGCAAGAATGGATAGAGTCATACAGCCTCGCATTAACAGGGGCGGGCATTTTACATGACAGATCGCAAAAATGGGGGACATCACGTGACTGAAGTGCTGATTGGCGCAGCCAGTTGGGAAGAAGATGAATGGCTGGTCAGCTTTTATCCTGAGGATCTGCCTGAGGAATGGCGCATGGCCTACTATGCGAATGAGTTTTCAACGACCGTCATTGATTGTCATGCATATTGTGATGCGACCGGGATGGATGTGCTGGGCGAGATGCTGGAAGACTGCCATGAAGGTTTTCGACCTGTATTAGCCATTAACCCGGGTAAGGTTACGTTGGATCAGGCAGGACTTTTCTTTCAATGGCTGGATGAGCTGGACAGTGAGATCGGTGTTCGCCGCCTGGCGGGTGTTTTGCTATCGCTTGATGTGCAGGCTGATAGTGAGTCAGTTCTGCCAGACTGGCGTCAACGTATACCACGGGTGTTGCCGGTGGCACTGGATGGTGATTTTCAGTTTGATACTGCAAACCAACGCTGGCTGTCAGAACAACAGATATCGCCCGTGTGGCGTACTAACCGACCCACTATAGAGGGGCTGGCGTACTGGCTGGCGATGGTCCCTCTCACAGGGGATACACCTGATCTGGCAACCAGGATGGGCCATTTTCTTGGCTCGATAACTGCTGAGAGTTCAGCCTGTGTGATAGCTAGCAGTGGCTATGAAGACATCAACCGCCTGCATGAATTATCGACAATCGTGCGCCTCATCCATGGTTAGCTACCCAATTGATGAGGCGATGAACTATATGCTGAAACATGCAAATATGTTAAATTGCGCGGCCGCCTGATTGTCACGCAGGCGGAAGGAACTTGGCTGGTCACTGCTGTCTAATCAAGTGCGAAATACGGAGCTTGGAATGAAATTCATTAAACAATTGGGAATTTTTCTGGTTTTGGCTATCTGTTGGTCAGGAATTGTATACGCCAATGCTGGCGATACTGGGGCTGGTCCCAAGGCGGTTGTTGAGAAGGCCGCCAATGATGTTATTTCCACCCTCGATAACGAGGGTGAGTCTATTCGCAATGATCCGGATAAGGTTTATGGCCTGGTGAATGAACTTATCCTGCCGCATTTCGATTTCGACAAGATGTCATATTTCGTGCTGGGCAAGGTATGGAAAACGGCCTCCGAGCAGCAGAAGCTGGATTTTCAAAACGAATTCAAGCAATTGCTTATTAATACGTATACTACCGCGCTACTCGAATTCTCCAGTGAGGAAAAGATTATTTATAAGGATGTAAAGGTGTCGCCCAAGAATAAAAATGTCGCGATTGTTCCCACCGAAATACGCCAGAAGGGAACGAACCCCATTGATGTCACCTACCGTATGTACCGTACGGGGGATCAGTGGCGTATTTATGATGTCATCATCGATGGCGTTAGCCTGGTGACAAATTATCGCGCCAATTTTGCGGGAGAGGTGCGTAGCAATGGGCTGGATGGTCTTATCCGCTCATTGGGTGAGCACAACCAGCCAAATGATGTTGTGACCATACAGCCGGCAGCGGCAAAGACGAATTAGTCTGGCCAAGCCTTTTGTATGAATAAGCTGCTGATACAGGGGGGGCAGCCCCTCAATGGCGAAATACGCATTTCCGGTTCCAAGAATGCGGTATTGCCCATTCTTGCGGCGACCCTGCTCACGAACGAGCCCGTTTCTATTGGTAATGTCCCTCATTTGCACGATGTGACAACTCTGGTGTCCCTGCTGGGTGATATGGGGACGACGGTTACCATCAATGAAAAGATGGGTATTACGGTTGATGCCTCGACCCTGACTTCGCACCGGGCACCCTATGAAATGGTGAAAACGATGCGTGCCTCAATACTCGTCCTGGGGCCACTGGTGGCGCATTTCGGAGAGGCCAATGTTTCATTACCCGGTGGTTGTGCGATTGGCTCGCGCCCGGTAAATATCCATATTCATGGTCTTCAGCAACTGGGAGCCAAGGTGACCGTGGAAAATGGTTATATTTGTGCCCAGGCGGACCGCCTGAAAGGCGCGGAAATCATGATGGATATCGTTACAGTAACAGGCACGGAAAACCTGATGATGGCCGCTGCGCTGGCTGAAGGTACTACCGTACTGGAGAATGCTGCGCGGGAACCCGAGGTGGTTGATTTGGCGAATTGCCTGATCAGCATGGGGGCCAATATAGAAGGTGCCGGTACCGACAGGATTACCATCGAAGGCGTAGAGAAGCTCCATGGTACTCATCATGAAGTCTTGCCTGATCGAATCGAGACAGGCACCTATCTGGTTGCTGCTGCCATCACCCGTGGCAAGGTCAAACTCAAGGACACCAAGCCCGAGCTGATAGATGCGGTGCTGGCAAAACTACGTGAGGCAGGGGCCAAAATCACTACCGGGGATAACTGGATAGAGCTGGATATGGAAGGCAGACGTCCGCAGGCTGTGGACATCAAGACAGCACCTTATCCGGGGTTTCCAACCGATATGCAGGCGCAGTTTACCGCGTTGAATGCCATCGCTGAAGGTACGGCGACCATCAGTGAAACGGTATTTGAAAACCGTTTTATGCATATCCCAGAGATGAGTCGTATGGATGCGGACGTCAAGGTGGAAGGAAATCTGGCCATCACCAAAGGCGTTGACAGGCTTGTTGGTGCACCAGTGATGGCAACCGACCTGCGGGCCTCCGCCAGTCTGGTGCTGGCTGGCCTGGTGGCGCAGGGTGAAACGGTGGTCGATCGTATCTACCACATTGATCGTGGTTACGAATGTATCGAGGAAAAACTGGCCCAGCTTGGGGCGCAGATTCGTCGGGTATCTTCCTGAAGTCTTTTGTAAGATAGTCCCATGTCCAATCAGTCACACAAACTGACCATTGCGCTATCCAAGGGGCGTATCCTGAAGGATAGCCTGCCTTTGCTGGCAGCTGCCGGCATTGAATTGCTGGAATCTCCGGATGACAGTCGCAAGCTGATTTTTGATACCAGTCACCCTGAGGTACGGATACTGGTCATCAGGGCATCCGATGTACCAACCTTTGTTTCCTACGGGGCGGCGGATATGGGCGTGGCCGGCAAGGATGTGTTGCTGGAAAATGATGTTTCCAATCTGTATGAACTGGTTGATCTGCAGATCGCGCGTTGCCGCTTGATGCTGGCCAGCTTGCCGGACGCTGATCTTGAGAAACCCCGCCTGAAGATCGCTACGAAATACACCAGTACAACGCGCGAGTGGTTTGCCAAACAGGGCAGGCAGGTTGAAGCGGTCAAGTTATATGGCTCTATGGAGCTGGCACCGGTAGTCGGTCTGGCGGATGCTATCGTGGACGTGGTTGAGAGTGGTAATACACTGAAGGAAAATGGACTGGTCACACGAGACCATATTATGGATATCAGCTCCCGCCTGGTGGTCAATCGTGCATCAATGAAAATGAAGGCCGGTTTGATTCAGCCAATTATTGACCAGGTTGCTTCGGCAGTAAGGGACAAGGCAGCATAATGCGACGACTGGATACACGGGACAGTAATTTTGATCAGGCCCTGCGTGACCTGCTGGAAGGTGAGGTTGCGGAGAATGCACAGGTAATACAAACGGTCGATGATATCGTTCAACGTGTACGGCGTGAGGGTGATCAGGCCGTTATTGAATTAACCAACCAGCTGGACCGCCTTGATGTCGGTGATTTTAGTCAACTGATTGTGACTGAAGAGCAAAGACACAAGGCCATGCAGGCGGTTCCCGAGGCAACATTAACGGCACTCAGGCAGGCGGCAGAACGCGTCAGGAACTATGCGCAGCACCAGAAAATGGAGTCCTGGCAGTATCGGGAGGACGACGGTACCGTATTGGGGCAGCAGGTAACGCCACTCGACAGTGTGGGTGTCTATGTCCCGGGTGGTACGGCAGCCTATCCTTCATCCGTCCTGATGAATGTGATGCCAGCCAAGGTTGCCGGTGTCGAACGCATCGTGATGGTGGTGCCAACACCTGGTGGTGTGATCAATGACATGGTGCTGGCGGCGGCAGAGATTGCCGGGGTTGATGAGATTTATCGTATTGGTGGCGCACAGGCCGTCGCTGCACTGGCCTATGGGACGCAAAGCATTGCGCCGGTGGACAAGATAGTGGGGCCAGGAAATATCTATGTTGCAATGGCCAAACGCCAGGTTTTTGGCAAGGTGGGTATCGACATGATTGCCGGGCCTTCGGAAATACTGGTGGTATGTGATGGCACGACCAATCCGGACTGGGTTGCCATGGATCTATTCTCACAGGCAGAACACGATGTGCTGGCGCAGTCGATACTGGTCTGCCCGGATGCATCATATCTTGACCGGGTAGAAGAAAGTGTCACCAAATTGCTGCCAGAAATGCCACGGCGCGACATTATTGAAAAATCCCTGCACGATCGGGGTGCCCTGATTCTCAGTCGTGATATGGATGAGGCAATTGATGTAACCAACCGGGTTGCCGCCGAGCATCTGGAGTTGTCAGTTGCGGACCCGGAATCAATCCTGGCCAGGATCCGTCATGCCGGGGCCATCTTTATGGGTGCCTACACTATGGAGGCGTTGGGTGATTACTGTGCGGGGCCAAACCATGTCCTGCCAACCTCGGGAACGGCGCGTTTTTCCTCCCCGCTTGGCGTCTATGACTTCCAGAAGCGTTCCAGCGTGATTCATTGTTCAGCAGAAGGTGCCCGTCAGCTGGCCGACATTGCCAGTACCCTGGCACGCGGTGAGGGTTTGACGGCGCACGCGCGTTCTGCAGAACTGCGTTTCGAAGACTAATCAATGACCCAAGATCGAGTGAATTGCTGGGTGCGTCCGGCTGTCGCCGGGATGTCGGCTTATGTCGTTGCGGATGCCAGTGGCTTGATCAAACTGGATGCAATGGAAAATCCCTACACCCTGCCTGAAGAACTGCGCAATGACTGGGCAGGACAGCTTCGCACTGTTGAGATAAACCGCTATCCGGACCCTGCAGCAAACAGCCTGAAAGCTTTAATGCGTGACAAGCTGGCGTTACCAGAGCAGGCAGGGCTGATTCTGGGTAATGGTTCAGATGAAATTATCCAGATGCTGGCGTTGGCGCTGGGCGGAGAAGGTCGGACCTTTATGTCGTTGGAACCTGCGTTTGTCATGTATCGCATGATTGCGCTGATGAATGGTATGCAATATGTCAGCCTGGACCTACGGTCCGATGATTTTTCCATCGATATGGCGGCAACCCTGTCCCTGATTGAGACGCAGCAGCCTGCCGTGGTGTTTATCGCAAATCCGAATAATCCAACGGGTAATATCCATACCCTGGATGAGCTACGACAAATTGCACGAGTCGTCCCGGGTGTGTTGGTTATTGACGAGGCCTATGCGCCTTTTACCGATATGACCGCTATGCCACTGTTGCAGGAATATCCTCATGTGCTCATCATGCGTACGGTTTCAAAGATGGGGCTGGCGGGATTACGTCTGGGATATTTGCTGGGTGGTCATGCCTGGATAAATGAACTGGACAAGGTCAGGCTGCCCTATAACATCAATGTGCTGAGTCAGCAGGCGGCAGGATTTGCGTTAATGCATCGCGAGGTGTTTGACCGGCAGGCACAAAGAATACGCGCCGATCGTCAGGCCATGTATGAATCACTGAAGGCGATCGAGCAAATCGAGGTGTGGCCCAGTGAGGCCAACTTCCTGTTGTTTCGTGCGCCTGAAGGAATGGGCGCAACTATTCACGCGGCTCTGAAACAGCAGGGGGTGTTGATAAAATCACTGTCCGGAGGTCATCCCTACTTACAGGATTGCCTGCGCGTGACGATTGGCACCGCTGAAGAAAATCAGCAATTTCTTTCTGCCCTGCAGGTTTCTATAGGTCAGCTATAGATGAGCCGTCAATTCCCGTTTCCGGGGGTTGGGCGCTGACTGGGTATGACAACCGCCTTGAGTGTCTTGCCTCCACGCATCAGCACAATGGATGTCTTATGATCTGGCTGTGTGCGCACAATCTGGTTCAGTGCCTCGCGTGCACTGTTGATTCTTTTACCGTTGATTTGCAGGATAATATCACCACTTTTTAAGCCGGCATTATCTGCAGGGCCATCTCGTTGGACCCCACGTATCAGCGCGCCTTCGTTATGGGATAGATCAAGGGCATATGCCAGCCGTGGGTCTATGTCCTGTACTTCAACGCCCAGCCAGCCGCGGGTGACATAACCCTGGGCAATAATCTGCTGCATGATATCTTTTGCCAGGCCGATAGGAATGGCGAAGCCAATGCCCTGGGCACCAGGGCCGTTATTGTCGGAATTACCGAATACCGCGGTATTAATACCGATGAGATCTCCTTGTGTGTTAATCAGGGCACCACCGGAATTACCTGCATTGATCGCAGCATCGGTCTGAATGAAGTTTTCAAATGTCGTGACCCCGAGTTCATCACGCCCGGTGGCGCTGATAATACCCATGGTCACTGTTTGTCCAACGTCAAGAGGGTTGCCAATGGCCAGTACGATATCGCCGACCTCCTGTTTGTTTGAATCTCCAATGCTG
>JAPHTU010000257.1 GCA_026196145.1 Gammaproteobacteria bacterium | reverse complement strand
AGGTAGTGACCGCTTAGTGGCGGTTGTCGCCTTATAGACCCATCCTGGTTCTATACACACATACCGGCTAGATGAAGTTCAAGCATTAATGTCCTGAGCCAGTACAAAGCAGCCGTTGAGATTGATCGGTTTTCTCGGCCGACCAGTAAACAAAGGGGTATTAAAACATCCCAAATATCGTGGTCTATTGTTTCGTAAAATGCCCATGTGCCCCTGATTCTAGTGGTACAACGCACGCACTAAATGACCGGCTCGACGACTGGCGGCATAAAGCTGCGCTACTTGCCCCTCGACATACAACTTTATGCCATGCCGGTTAAGCGTTTCCCTGATCGGTGGTACGGCCTATTTTCCCGCTGATGCTTTCCCGACACCGGGGAATAGTATTTCAAACATGTGCTTTTGCTGCCCTAAGCTTTCCATGACAACCAAAGATAATATTCTATATACCTTCTATAAAAGGAAGCCTGAGTCCAGATGTTGACTGGATTCAGGCTTAGTGGGACCTGTGGTTTTAACCACAGTTAGAAGCTACTTCCGGCACGCCCATCTTCTTTAAGATTATTGCTAATGGGCATAAATTAGTAAGTCCACTTTGAGCCAGGTTAAGGCCTACAAAAATTGTCAGGCCTGCCCAGTATGTGTGTACATATATTGTCAGTGCCACACTTATCAGGATCATAATCCCCGCAAATAACCTTACATATCGATCTACAGTCATTGGTAACTCCGTATTCGTGATTCCTTCAATTAGGTCAATGGTGTTTTGTAATAGTTACAAGCATCAGGCATCAGGTGATGGCTTTAAAAAAATGCATTTCTCCAGCTAAACATCAGGCTCTGGTCGTAGTCAGCCTGCACACCATGACGATCTTGAGAAACAGGTTTTGCATATTCCACACTAAGGTTATGCCCGGGGCTGTACATCCAGTTCGCGCCAAGAGCCAGTTCCGTTCTTTCGCCACCGTAATTGCCAGGGTTTGCTCCTAGACCAGGGCCATAGATTTTTGGATCTATACCCTTGATCCTTCCCTGTGACTCATGTCGAAGTCTGAGTGAGGTCGCCAGTGTTGGTTTCCATTCATAACTAACCCAGCTGGTAAGCTCATGTTTATCGCCATAACGCCAACCTTCATCATTCTCGTTCTCGAGTGGAATGGTGCCCAGATATTGTGCGCCCCACCCCCATTTGTCCTGTTTGCCCCAGTAAGCCACACCAAGCAGGGCATCCCATGTTCCCGAGCCTAGCTGCATTCCGTAAGGTAGACGGGTCTTCTGCTGAGCGCCCATCGGGTTCAGTACAGTATCGTCCTCTTTAATACTACCCGTTGGCGCACTTAATACGACATCAAAAAGTAAATTATGTTTTCTTACACCTTTATCATTGTAGCTTTTGAAAGGCGTATACAGAAAACCAAACTTGACGTCACCCAGTCCCTTGGCAGTAACTGTCGTCGTGCCAAGGCTGGCTGTGCCCGGGGCATTAAAGGTTTCCAGTACCGTCTTTTTATCTAGTAATGGCGCCAGGGCGACCAGTGAAAATCTTTCGTCGACGGTGTAGTTAATGAAGGGAAACGCGACATCGGCTTCCGCCCGTTTAGGCACCTGCCTCAGGGTAGCTGGCTGCATGGGGTTACCAAAGAATATGTTGGGTGCAGTGGCAACCGCTTCTGCTGATGAAACGTGATTATCACCATCCAGCAAGCCCTCGAATTTATGATTCTGATAGTTTATTCCGGCAATAAAGTCCCCCGGCTTGGGCAGAGAATAAATTCCAAACAGCCCAGCAGGTGGAGGAATCGGCATTTCTCTTCTCAGTTCTTTCATGGACTTTATCTTGTTTGAAAGTGCTTGACGTTTTTTGAAAGCTTCGTCTGCACCGGCATCTTCCGCTGCAAGTGCGGTTGTCGGCATTGCAAGAAATAGCGTTATACTGGCCGCCGCCAGAAGTATTGAATTAAATTTCATAGTATTCCCCTTGTCTGTAAGAGCCAGAATTAGCGCAGTAAATCAGATGCGCCCGGCATTCCTGGGCGAAAAACGCCATGACAGGCAACACAGCCTGAACCAATAGTTCCTAGTAGCTTTGCTGCGGTTGCCATATCGCCTTTATCAGCCGCTTCAGCCAGTTTTAAAGAATTTCCTTCCACCAGGTTATTAAAGCTCTCAAGCGTAGCGAGACGATCATCATTAACATTCTCTATTCCCATGTATGGGAGCAGACCACCAACGGGGATACGATGATTGGCCAAACGTCTGGCAGCATCTGCCGCCATTTCGTGGCTATCGGTCATTACCCCCATTACCATGGTCTGATAATCCGCGGTCACTTCCAGCATAACCTGGCGTAATGTAGCTTTATCACTGTATCGACTGTGCATGGCCAGTATCGACATTAGCGTCATCTTGGTATCTGTTGACAAGCCTTTCACCTTTTCCTGCAATTCAGGCTTCATCAGGTCAATCTGTCCCTGCAGTAATTTTTTCAGTTCTGCCATTCCTTCATCTGCTGATGCACTTGATGCAGCAGGGATGCCGCTAACAAAGAAGACCAGTACCATAGATGCAATAGTGGAAAGAATGGCTTTCCTGAGAGGTTTGAATGGAGCCGTATTTTTCTGTTTACCGTCCTGTAACATAGAATTTTCACCCTGAATAGTGTTTAAGTTGCCTAAATTGCGTTCTAGCTGCTATCGTATATTTAACCTCGTAATCTCTTATTAATTTCGAGGCCGCGAGCAATATAAACCAGAACATTTGTCTGCTTTAGTACTTGCCTGTAACAAGATGTAATCAAATTGTTTCAAAATTGTAACAACGGCCATTAGTTACGGAATTACTCGATGAACACCACGTCTCAACGAATACTGGTAGTAGATGACGAGCTCAAACTAAGGGAGTTGGTGCGAACATATCTTTCAAAAGAAGGTTATGTGGTTGATGCTGTTGAAGATGGTACTGCCATGGACAGGTATCTCGCCGAGCATGACGTCGATCTTGTCATCCTTGATTTGATGCTGCCAGGAGAGGATGGCCTGTCTATCGGGCGAAGGTTACACCAGGGAGCAAAGCGGCTTCCGTTTATTATCCTCTCGGCAAGGGGTGAAGAGCTGGACAAGATAGTCGGGCTTGAAATGGGTGCAGATGACTACCTGAGCAAACCGTTTAATCCCAGGGAACTTTTGGCCAGAGTGCGTTCTGTTTTAAGACGATGCGCCACCGAAAATCAGACTCCCCAGAGTGATGCAGGACACCAGATGACGTTTGGCCCCTATCATCTTGATGTAAACAAACACCAGCTTACCAAGGGCAATCAGGTCGTCCCTCTCACTAAAAGTCAATTTACTTTACTTAGAACATTTCTTGAAAACCCTAACTGCGTCATGAATCGGGATACGTTACTGCAAAAAACAAAAGGTTATGACCGTTCTCCGCTCGATCGCAGTGTTGACATTTGTGTCGGGCGATTACGTCAAAAGATAGAGGAAGATCCTTCGAACCCGGTCTACCTGCGTACCATCTGGGGTTCAGGATACATATTCACAATTGAATAACCGCGAAGATATGCAATGCAATATTTTCATTCAAAAAGATTTTTCTGGAAACTTCTCTCAACAATTGGTGTTGTATCTATCGCGCTTTTACTGATCACCTTATCT
>JAPHTU010000020.1 GCA_026196145.1 Gammaproteobacteria bacterium | reverse complement strand
GAGCACTATGACTTGTACGAGCGCTACCTGAAAGCCAGGCATGTCGATGGCGGCATGGATGACACCACACCGGATAAATACCGTGGCTTCCTGACCTGTGACTGGATAGATACACGCTTTGTTGAGTTTCGTTTGCATGACAAGCTGGTTGCCGTGGCCGTCACTGATTTCCTGAATGATGGCCTTTCCGCCCTGTATACCTTTTTTGATCCTGAGATCGAGAAACGCAGCCCCGGAACATTTGCCATCCTTTGGCAAATAAATGCTGCAAAACGCTTCAACAAGCACTGGGTATACCTTGGATACTGGATTGAGGAGTCTGATAAAATGGCCTATAAAACCCGATTTAAACCCTATGAGCTGTTTATCAAGGGTTATTGGCAACCGGGCGACAGGTAACCGTCAACGATATGAACAAGTGCAACGTAAAACTTAACGTAAAATTTCATGACTTTGCCCCTGCCATCAATGATTTCCACAAGGAAGTCATTGATGGCCTGAGTGAATCACCCCGTAGTATTCCGCCAAAGTACTTTTATGATGCTCGCGGTTCCGAGTTATTTGATGCCATCTGTGAACAACCGGAATACTACCCCACGCGTACCGAAATCAGCCTGCTGCAATACTACGCCCGCGAGATAGCCGAACACCTCGGCCCTGACTGTGTATTGGTCGAACTGGGCAGCGGTACCAGCGATAAAGTCAGGCTGCTATTTGACGCCTTGAAGCCCACCGGCTACATGGGCGTTGATATCTCCAAAGATTGCCTGCTGGAGGCAACAGAAAAGCTGGCCCGTGATTATCCCTGGCTGGAGGTACATGCGGTATGCGCCGACTTCTCTGAAGTACTGGAAATCCCGCAACACTATCATCAACAACAACTGGTCGCCTTTTATCCCGGCTCCAGTATCGGTAACTTTCATCCAGATGAAGCCGTCGATTTTATGGAACAGATAGCCCAGATGGTTGGTAGTGGAGGAAAGCTACTCATCGGCGTCGACCTGAAGAAAGATGAGGCCATACTCAATGCGGCATACAACGATGCCGCCGGCATTACCGCTGAGTTCAATCTCAACCTGCTCAACCGCATGCGCGAAGAACTCGGCGCCGAGTTCAAGGATGGCGCCTTCGCACACCAGGCCTTCTACAATGAATCAGAGGGACGTATAGAAATGCATCTTGTCAGTACAACCAATACCCAACTGATAATAGACGGCAAGGCCTTTACCTTTCACCTCGGCGACAGTATTCATACGGAAAACTCCTATAAATATTCTCTGGATGAATTCAGAGAGCTCGCCGAGCGTGCGGGGTTTGATGTTGAGCAGGTATGGACAGACCGCAAAGACCTGTTCAGCGTTCAGTTACTCAAGGTAAACAATCGACCCTGAATAAAGAATCCAGGGATTGGCTACTGATGGCTACCCCGCTATACCACCGCTAAATCACTTTGCTGGGTCAATTGCACAATACGCATACCTATCATTAACCTAGATTGCATAAATACTTTCCATTGGCAGTTTAAAACACAGGATATAGGCCATACAATATTAGGGTCTGCTTATTCTGTGATGTAATGAGTGTGGAAGAAAAACTTGAATTTGAAGTTTCTATCCGTCCTAACCTGGGTTCGGGACTGGAGCACTATGTTCAGGACTTCTCCGCCATAGTACAGACCTGGGATGATAACATCGCTGAAACCATCATCTTGGGTAAGGTAACAGGCCATCGCCTGGATCTGGCTTCTGCACGTATCGATGGCATTGAATTTAAACACCTTTTCGAATCTGTCTCTCCACAGATATCGGATTTCAGGGACAAGGTACTGCCTGATGATGAATGCCGCCTGCCCCCGGCTGTCATCGATACCAGGCAACATCAGGGCGAATGCGAATGCCTGGTATATATCAGCGAGATTGCTGTTGTCCCGGAATACCGCGGCCAGCAGATCGGCACCCAATTATTCCGTCATATCGGGCAAATGCTCAATATGGAAAACTGTCTGATCGGCCTGTTCGCCTACCCCATCGCCAAAGTTCCCGGTGAACGGCGCAATGCTTTTGAGATCAAGCAGGTAAAGAATTTTTATCAAAAGCTTGGGTTCCTGCACGCAGGCGATGAGTTCATGATCAAGAATGCCATGAATTGCGAGGCGGTACAGAAACGCCTGGCCTACCGTGACCGCCTTGCTCATTAGCGACCAAAAAATTATTAACATACATTAATCCTGCGATATATTTTAATAATATTACCGCCTCACAACGGCTCACAAGCCTGAAATATAAGTCTTTTAAACTGAAATTTTAGTAATTCAGCATACCCTTATATTTCAATTGTTTTTTTATGGACTTTGCAAAAAAGACTGTTTATTCTTCTTTGTAATACTAAAAAAATATTAAACGAATAAGCACCAGAGGCTACTAGCATGATTACTTACGAAGAGCTACATAAACAGATCCATGAAATAACCGAAATATCCAATGTATTCCTCTATTTGATCGAGGAACGTTCAATGTGTGACACAAAAATCACCTGTGATCTGTTTTTTGACTACGTGCAAAAGGTTAAAGAGCACCTTGAGTTGCAGGACAACCATCTGTACACGGCGATTCTGACCGATGGCGATAGTTCATCAAAGCATGTTGCCGACAATTTCATGTCCGGTTCAAAGGAGATCAAGCGCATATTCCAGAGCTATCTAAAAAAATGGTCTAACGCGAAGGGACATCACCTGAGAATCTCAAATTACGACAAGTTCAGGCAAGAAACGCAGGAAATGTTCGACATTGTTCTGAAACGTATTCAGGATGAAGTCGAAAAACTTTTTCCTTTGGTACGCTCAATCAGCGGCGACATGCAAAAGGTAGCCTGATCACTCACCGGGCATAAGACAGCGTAGTTCTACGCAAGAATATTACAACCTGGTATCGATACATGGGGGCAGTCTAACAACTGCCCCCATTGTTTTTAATGTGACAGCAAACGGATATAACTTACCAGTGCCTCAACTTCACTCTGGGTAAGTATGCCTTCCCATGCGGGCATATACCTGCCCCGCCCTTCAATAATGCTTTTTATCAATATGTCATTGCTTAGACTATTGGTTTCATTTGGGTTCGTATGATCCATCGGCTCAATTTCCATGAGTGTTGTCATGATGCCATCGCCTTCCCCCTCCTCACCATGGCAGACCTGACAGTATTGCCGGTATAACTGCCGGCCGATTTCCGGATCACCCAGGAGTTTATGCTTTGAACTGCCTAAAAATCGCAGGTAGGAGATCAGGGCGTCAATCTGCGTGTCACTAAAGACATCCTTCCATTCCGGCATGGCATCACTGATCAGGTTATGCCGATCACGTCCGGTAATGGTCTGACGTCCCCGCCCGGAAATAATCTTTTTAAGAATCGTGTCACTCCTGGCACGTATGCTTTTCGTTAGATCTATAGGCGTGATTTTCATACTCTTTGCCAACGGACCGTCACCACGCCCATCGGGCCCGTGACATAACTGGCAGTAGGATACAAACAATCTGCGCCCTTCGTAGGCCAGCGAGGAATTCGCCGAAGCTATCTGCGTGGCTCCGACAAGACTGATTAATATAACGCCGGCAAGAAAATATGCTCTCATTATCCCTCCCCCATGTTTTTAAAAATCGCCCTCATAACTTGGCATACCGGGTAGATTACAGCATAGACCGATATTGTTGAAACCAAGTAAATCATCATGAATCAGCCAAATCGTCATCTTCATTATTGCTCCTGATCAACTATGGCAAACAAATCCGGGAAATTCGCCCGCATCGGCCGAACGACGCTTGCAGTTTATGCGAATTCAGGCAGAATACGCCGCCTCTAAAACTCACCTTTTGGTTGTATGGCTAAAGAAGATCACATTGAAATGCAGGGTACGGTCACTGAAACCCTGCCAAACACAATGTTTCGTGTAGAACTGGAAAACGGTCACACCGTGACTGCCCACATTTCCGGCAAGATGCGTAAGCACTATATCCGTATTCTGACCGGGGATACGGTAACAGTGGAAATGACTCCTTACGATCTTACCAAGGGTCGCATTACATTCCGCGAACGTTAATCCGCGCTTGATACCAGCCCCTTTCAGGTGCTGGCTTTTGCTTTTTTCGGTTTTTCACTCATTGGCTCAAAACTCAGCTCGAGTTCATCCTGCTTTTCACTGACCAGTGCCCTGCCTCCGTGCATAAGCTCGCCAAATAGCAATTCTTCAGCCAATACCTTCTTGATGTGTTCCTGAACGACCCGACGCATCGGCCTGGCGCCCATCTTCGGATCAAAGCCTTTCTTCGCTATCCACTTCCTGGCCGCCTCATCCACTTCCAGCGTGACTTTCTTTTCATCCAGCTGTGACTGCAATTCAATCAGGAATTTATCGACCACATTGAGGATATTGTCCTCCGACAGGCTATTAAACTGGATAATGGCATCCAGGCGATTTCGAAATTCCGGGGTAAAGAACTTCTTCATGAGTTCCATGGAATCACTCTGGTGGTCCTGTTCGATGAATCCCATACTGGCGCGCTGACTTTCTGTTGCACCAATGTTGGTGGTCATGACGATAACGACATTACGAAAATCGGATTGCCGCCCATTGTTATCGGTCAGCTTGCCGTGATCCATCACCTGCAACAGGATATTAAAGACATCCGGGTGCGCCTTTTCAATTTCATCCAACAACAGCACGGCATGTGGGTTCTTGACGATCGCCTCGGTTAACAACCCACCCTGATCAAAACCGACATACCCCGGGGGTGCGCCGATCAGGCGCGATACAGTATGACGTTCCATGTATTCCGACATATCAAATCGTATCAGTTCAATACCCAGTTCACGCGCCAGTTGTCGTGTCACTTCTGTTTTACCTACGCCCGTAGGACCGGTAAACAGGAAGCTACCAATGGGTTGTTCCGGGTTGTCCAGACCGGAGCGTGACAGCTTGATGGAATCACTCAGCGTCTTGATTGCCTCATCCTGGCCAAAGATCACCAGTTTCAGATCCCGCTCCAGGTTTTTCAGGGCATTCTTGTCTGAAGCAGACACGCTTTTTGGTGGAATACGCGCCATTTTGGCGATGACTTCCTCGATTTCATGCACACCAATCGTCTTGCGCCTTTTAGAGGATGGCTTCAGTCGTTCTCGGGCTCCGGCTTCATCAATCACGTCAATTGCCTTGTCCGGCTGGAAGCGGTCATGGATATAGCGGGTGGAGAGTTCCACAGCCGTTCGCAGCGCCTTGGGAGTAAAGCGTACCTCGTGGTGTTTTTCGAAATTTTCCTTCAGGCCCTTGAGAATTCCGATAGTCTCGTCATGGCTTGGCTCAACCACATCAACCTTCTGGAAACGGCGTGATAATGCGCGATCTTTCTCAAATATGCCGCGATATTCCTGGTATGTCGTTGATCCGATACATTTTAGATCGCCTGATGCCAGTACCGGCTTAATCAGGTTCGAGGCATCCATTACGCTGCCCGAGGTCGCTCCAGCACCAATAATCGTATGAATCTCATCGATAAAGAGAATCGAATGCTCCTCGCTCATCAGTTCATGAATAACGGCCTTCAGGCGTTTTTCAAAATCACCACGGTATTTGGTGCCGGCAATCAGGGCACCTACATCAAGCGCATAAACCGTTGCAGGCTTCAGGATATCCGGCACCTCGCCATCAACGATCATCTTGGCCAGCCCTTCAGCCAGCGCTGTTTTACCGACGCCGGCCTCACCAACCAACAAGGGATTGTTCTTGCGTCGACGGCACAGTATCTGGGCGGTACGCTCAATCTCATGCTCACGACCAATCAAGGGGTCTATTTTACCTTCTGCTGCCTGCTCATTCAGGTTGGTGGCATATTTTGCCAGCGGGCTGGCCGGTGACTCTTCATCGGTTTCACCCTCGTCACCATGATCTGCAGAGGTGTCCTGATAGTTATCATCCTCGAGCGCCAAGCCATGGGATATATAACTGACAACATCCAGTCGGCTGATATCCTGCTTACTGAGCAGATAAACTGCCTGCGAATCCTTTTCTCCGAACAGCGCTACCAGCACATTGATGCCACTGACCTCGTCGCGTCCCTGGGACTGGACGTGAAAAACAGCGCGCTGTAATACACGCTGAAAGGCGTTGGTGGGCTGCGTCTCCATACTGGAAGACTCGGGTAATAGCGGGGTTGTTTCACGAATGAATTGCTCGAGTTCATTCCGCAATGTGTCCATATTGGCGCCACACCCACGTAATACATCCGCCGACAGCCGATTATCCAGCAAGGCAAGGAGTAGATGTTCGAGCGTTATATATTCGTAATTATGCTCGTAGGCATCTCTAAATATTTCATTAAGAGATTCTTCCAACTCCTTGTTTAGCATGAGTTACTCCTCTTCAATAGAGCACAGCAAAGGGTGTTCGTTCTGTTTTGAATAATCGTTCACCTGGGACATCTTGGTTTCGGCAATTTCCTTGGTATATACCCCGCAGATACCCTTACCACGGGTATGCACGTGCAACATGATCTGGGTCGCTTTTTCACGGCCCAGACCAAAAAATGTCTCCAGTATATGGACGACAAACTCCATTGGGGTGTAGTCGTCATTATTCAGCACTACCTTGTACATGGGTGGCGGCTTGAGCTTGGGCCGCGCAACCTCGGTTATCAGACCGGTTCCACCATCTTTTGTCGTTTCGTCACTCATGTTACTTGCAATAAAGCCGTTCTTAAGAAAATAGTCTATTTTTCTAAAATGTTCAGCCCATCTTTTCAATAATGGCATCACCAAACTCTGAACTACTGAGTAATGTGGCGCCATCCATCAAACGTTCAAGGTCATAGGTCACTTTTTTGGCCTCAATCGCCCCTTCCATGCCCTTGATAATCAGGTCTGCTGCCTCTACCCAGCCCATATGACGCAGCATCATTTCGGCAGATAGAATAATTGAACCAGGATTCACCTGATTTTTTCCGGCATATTTGGGGGCTGTACCATGGGTGGCCTCAAACATGGCAACGGTGTCTGAAATATTGGCACCCGGTGCAATACCGATACCGCCAACCTGGGCCGCCAACGCGTCTGATATATAGTCACCATTGAGATTAAGCGTTGCAATCACATCGTAATCTGCAGGGCGTAGCAGAATTTGCTGCAGCATGGCGTCGGCAATGACATCCTTGATAACGATCTCATTGCCGGTTTTTGGATTTTTAAAGCTACACCATGGCCCACCATCAATCTCCTGTGCACCAAACTCCTCTTTAGCCAGGTCATATCCCCACTGCTTGAAGGCGCCCTCGGTAAATTTCATGATATTACCTTTGTGCACCAACGTGACCGATGCCTTGTCATTGTCGATGGCATACTGGATCGCCTTGCGCACCAGACGCTTGGTACCCTCGCTGGATACCGGCTTGATGCCAATACCAGAGGTCTCCGGGAAACGTATTTTTGTGACGCCCATTTCGTTTTGTAAAAAGTCGATGACCTTTTTCACCTCGGGCGTACCGGCCGCCCATTCCACACCCGCATAAATATCCTCGGAATTTTCCCGGAATATACACATATCGGTTTCTTCAGGCTTCTTTACCGGGCTGGGTGTGCCGGCGTAGTAGCGAACCGGGCGCTGGCAGACATACAGGTCCAGCACCTGACGTAAGGTGACATTCAGGGAACGAATACCACCACCCACCGGGGTCGTCAGCGGGCCTTTGATGGAGACCACATAGTCCTTTACGGCATCAAAGGTCTCGTCGGGCAACCAGGTGTCACCACCATACAGATTGTTGGCCTTTTCTCCTGCAAAGATCTCCATCCAGGCAATCTTCCTGTCACCGCCATAGGCCTTATCAACGGCAGCATCAACCACCGATTTCATCACCGGCGTCACATCAATCCCGATGCCGTCTCCCTCGATAAAAGGGACTATGGGCCGGTTCGGCACATTCAGGCTATTGTCCGCGTTGACCGTGATTTTTTCGCCATCCGCTGGCACCTCGATTTTGTCAAATGACATACGTGCTTCCTTTTACTGTTTATTCGATGGCCGCTATTCTAGCAAACCCGCCGGGGTGGTATGTATATAATGTGGAGTTCTGGAATAACTACACCTGAAAAAGTATGGTTTGGAAACCCCACGTCACCGTCGCCGCCGTGTTAAACAATGAGGGCAAATACCTGTTTGTCCATGAAACCAGTGAAGACGGCCCGGTACTCAATCAACCGGCAGGCCACCTGGAAGACAATGAAACCCTGCTGGATGCTGTACGGCGTGAAGTGGCTGAGGAAACTGCCTACGAGTTTGTTCCTGAGTATCTGGTGGGTATCTATCAATACCGCCTGCCCGCTGGGGACAAGACCTACCTGAGGTTCTGCTTTACCGGGCAAATCAGCGGGCAGCGGAATATTGCATTGGATCCGGATATCATTGAGACCCTGTGGCTGTCACGTGAAGAACTTGACCATCAGGATATTTGCCTGCGCAGTCCGCTGGTCAATCGGTCTCTTGATGACTATGAACGCGGTCAACGTTTGCCAATCGATCTCATACACACCATAAGATGAAATATCTGCTGCTTTTATTGCTATTGGGCTACCTGCCAACCAGCTCCGCACAGGATATGCTGGACGTCTGCATCGACTATCATTGCGAGAATCGACAGGACATCACCATCAGTCACGATGAATGGCAGCATATACTGCAGCCATTTCAGCAACAGGCCCGGAGCGCGGCCCATGAAAGACAGCAGATTCGTCAAGCCATCGGTCTGTTTGAACAGATCGTCGGCTCCCACACCCCGACCTCGAACGACCTGCCCGAGAACAAGGGCGAGGACAAAACCGGGCAGCTGGACTGCATAGCAGAATCAACCAATACACGACATTATCTGCAGTGGCTGGAAAAAAAAGATAAACTCAAATGGCATCGGGTCAATGAACGTGTACAGCGTTCCCCGCTTTTCTTCGATGTCCACTGGGGCGTGAAAATTACCGATCAATCTAGCCGTCAGGCATACGTTGTGGACAGCTGGTATGGCGCCAACGGCGATATGCCCGATATACAACCACTCTCTCAATGGCTAGACAAGAAATTATGACCTCGGCCGTTAGCGATATCCCCGTAGAATGAATAATTCGCAAGCCATACATGGCCGTATCATTGTTGGGCTATCCGGTGGCGTTGACTCCGCGGTTGCCGCACTGTTATTAAAACGCAAGGGCTATGATGTGCATGGCCTGTTTATGAAGAACTGGGAAGAGGACGATGATGCCGAGTATTGTGCGGCAGAAGAAGACCTCGCAGCTGCAAAACAGGTAGCAGAAAAACTGGATATCCAGCTGGATACGATCAATTTTTCCAGCGAATACTGGGACCGGGTATTTGCCCATTTTCTGGCTGAATTAAAGGCGGGCCGTACACCCAACCCCGACATCCTGTGCAACCGGGAAATCAAGTTCCAGGCATTTCTGGACTACGCCCTTTCGAGAGGTGCAGAAAAAATCGCCACCGGACACTACGCATGCTCAAAACGCTATCCAGACAGCATCGAACTGCGTCGTGCCGCCGATGGGAACAAGGACCAGACCTACTTCCTGCACCAGGTACCCGCCAAGGCGCTCATGAAGACCCTGTTTCCGCTGTGTCGTTATGAAAAATCGCAGGTAAGGCAAATGGCCGAAGAAGCAGGCCTGGTGAATTACGATCGCAAGGACAGTACGGGGATCTGCTTTATTGGTGAGCGCCGGTTTAATGATTTTATTGCACAATATATTCCTAACGAACCGGGGCCTATCCGGTCTGTAGAAGGCGAAGTGGTGGGACAACACCGTGGTCTGATGTTCCACACAGTAGGCCAGCGTAAAGGGCTCGGAATTGGCGGCCGTAAGGATGGCAACGATGAACCCTGGTTTGTTGTCGACAAGCTGCTTGATAGCAACACCCTGCTGGTAGCTCAGGGACACAATCACCCTGCCTTGTATGCACAGGGACTGAATGCACAAGACCTGCACTGGATTACAGCCAGGCCGAAGGAAACATCATTCAGGTGTACGGCCCGAACCCGACATCGTCAGCAGGATGAACCCTGCGTTGTGCAGTTGCATGAAAATAATTCCTGCCAGGTTATTTTTGACCAGCCGATGCGCGCTATTGCCCCGGGACAGTACGTTGTATTTTATGATGACGAAATCTGCCTGGGCGGTGGCGTCATTGAAAGCGCTATCAGTTAAACCATGACTTTTTACTCGTTAAAATCACGCTATATTATTTCAGCAGCACTGTTGTTTTCATTAATCGTCCTGATGCTGACGTGGGCGACGCTTAGCGTCAGAGACAGCAGTGATGACAGCCTGAGTAACGTCAACAATCGCAGGCTAATCCAGCTTGCCAGTTCGCAGCTACGCGATGGCGTCTGGGAAACCGATTTCTACCTGAATGCCTTTTTGTTAACACCCTCGTCCAAAAACAAGGGCAAACTGATAGTCAGCATAAAAGACCTGGCCGGAAACCTTGAGACACTGGCGAATAATCAATGGACACATACCGTGGAGCGTCGCTCACTGTTACGCCAGCTGGATAGCAACATACGGACAATGCACCAGGATATTACCGCGTTAATTGATATCCATGAAGACCAGGAAAAACGCTTCCCTTCACTGTCCATAATTCACAACAAGTTGTATCCGGCCAACCTGGAGTTCGTCACGCTGAGCTCACTGGCCCTGGATGAAATGCCGATGGAACACATGTCGCCACAGGATGCCGCATTTTACCGGTTACTGGCAGATACGCAGCGCACCTGGCATCGAATGATTGCCTCGTTTCGTTTGTTTGTGGCCTACCGGTCTGAAACGATCAGCAATCCTGCAAGGGGCATGCGTAACGAACTGGATGATATCGATACGCTGTTTTCCGGCATTGAAAACAACCTGCTACAACTGGCCCAGTTACAATATTCGGGTCTTACCAGCATTCAGATCGGGGAAACTATTGATGAAATGTCCGCCATTGCCGAAAACTGGTATGACAATTTCAAGGTAGTGAGCCAGATACACACCTCGGGCGAGTGGCGAAAGGATGACGTTATCATTCGTGAGAAACTACAGCCACTGTCCCAGGATATCCGGCGCCTGCTATACAAACTGGACGATGAGATAGATCAATCCATTAAACTTGAAGTCCAATCGCTAACCTATCTCGCCGCATCCATAATCGAGCGTATCTGGATGCTCGGTATCGCCATCCTGTTTTTTATTGTTATAGGCTATTTCTATCTCGGCAAACGCGTACTCGCACCTATTTCCAATGTTGCCGATGGTCTACTGATACAGAGTCAGGACAACAAGAAGATGCAACTGCCCAATACCAGCACACGTGAATTGAATACCCTGGTCAATGCCTTTAACCAGTTGTCTGAATCACTGACACGGGCTGAAGCCGTGGTACGCCATACTGACAAAATGGCAACCGTGGGTGAGCTGGCCTCCTGTGTTGCCCATGAGATCAATAATCCATTAAACAATATGGCCAGGATTACCGAGTTTATTGAAGAGGAAATAACGCGCGGAAATATCGATGACAACCTAAGCAACGACTTCAATATCCTGCATCGTGAAATGGATCGATGTGCCGGTATTGTGAAAAACCTGCTGGACTTTGGTAAACCCAAGGAACCATCCATTCAAACAACGTCCCTGACACCTTTACTGGATGAGAGTATTCAATTACTGAAGCACAGGGCGCAGGACAAAAAAATCACGCTGAAAAAACGGGTCTCGGCCAATTTGCCGGATGTTAACGCTGATCCATCCCAGATCCACCAGGTGTTTGTTAATTTAATACTCAATGCAATCGAATTCAGCCCTAGCGGAGAAACGATAACCGTGACCGCTAAAAATAATGATGATCAGACTGTTATTTGCAGCGTCATTGATCACGGACCTGGCGCCGATGAATCCAAAATAGAACGTTTCTTTGATCCGTTTTACACAACCCGCCAGGGACATGAAGGCATGGGACTGGGATTATCTGTCTGTTATGGCATCATTAAGCATCATCAGGGTGATATTGGCGCCACTGCCGGCAAACAAGGCGGACTGGTCGTCTGGTTTACCCTGCCCATAGCTGAGACTGTAACCTCAACATGAGCAAACTTGTCTACTTTGTCGATGATGACCATCTTGCATGCCGGTTATTCGAGCGCGCATGCAGCAACATGCCTTATCGCTGCGAGGTCTTTCACGATGCCAGTAGTTGTATAGAGCAAATAGACGACCAACACCCCGATATCATCCTTACCGATTTGAACATGCCCGGCATGGATGGGTTTGAGCTGATTGAAGCCGTTCACCGAACAGATCCTTCACTACCCGTCATCGCAGTCACCGGGCAAACCAGCGTGGAGCGTGCTGTCAAGGCGATGCGTCAGGGCGCATGTGACTTTATTGAAAAGCCCTACGCGCTGGATGTTTTAAAAGACAGTATCGACCGCAACATCCAGTATGCCGAACTTACCGGCAACAGTGCGCCTGAAGAAAAATCAGATTACGGCATGATCGGCGAGTCTGCAGAGATGTTCAGGATATATCGGATGATCGACAAGCTTGGCTCGGTCGATTGCTCGGTCGTGATTTCAGGCGAATCCGGCAGCGGTAAGGAACTGGCCGCCAGGGCGATACATACAGCCGGTAACCGCAGGAACGAGCCTTTCGTCGCCATCGATTGCGGCTCATTGCCGGATAGCCTGCTTGAAAGCGAGCTTTTTGGCCATACCAAAGGGGCTTTTACCGGTGCCACCAAGGACCGGGTTGGCCTGTTCGAGGCAGCTGGCAAAGGCACGATTTTTCTAGACGAGATTGGCAATATATCCAGTGCCATGCAGGCCAAATTATTGCGCGTATGCCAGGAGAATATTGTTACCCCGGTAGGCAGTAACCGGGACGTACCTATCCATGCACGCCTGATCAGTGCTTCGAATCGCGACCTGGCTGAAATGGTGGAGGCCGGGGAATTTCGGCATGACCTTTATCACCGCCTCAATGTAATCACATTGCCCATGCCAAGTCTTGCACAACGACGGGATGACATCCCCCTGTTGATCGAACACTTTATCGAGGAATTCAGTACCAGGCATAACCTGCCCGCCAGGAAGTTTTCCGATGTGCAGATGAACAAGCTTTGCCAGCTACCCTGGAAAGGTAATGTCCGTGAATTACGTAACTACATCGAGCGTTGCATTATCCTGGCAGAAGGTGAAACACTGGATGAGATACCGCCACCAACAGCGGATACAAAATGCAGCGATAGTCTATGTGGAGACTTCATCTCCCTGAGTGAGCTCGAGCGACAGCATATCCGGCAAGTACTTGCCAAGGTAAATGGTAACCAGAACAAGGCCGCTAAAATTCTCGGCATCAGCAGAACCACACTGTGGCGCAAGCTCAATGAGCGCGATCAGGATAATCAATCGCCATAGACTGTTTCATATTGAAACAGTCCCTGTTTCAGTACTAAACATATCTTGTTAAAGACAGGTGCAAATCACCATCCCATACCGTCGAAATAGTCGCTACCACACGGTTTAGCCTGCATTTTCAAAATTGGCACGATATCTGCTCCTATAGTTTCAGAAGCTGGATTCTTATCGTCCGCCTTCTTTGGATTGTCCCAAGTTAGGACTTGCTGGTTGAGATAGTTGCTCCTTCAAATATCTCAACCAGCTGTTTTCCTCAATTCTTCGCGAGAATATATCCACACGGCGTTCGCTGCACTGGATTGCTATACTCGCCGCCATGAACAACCATACCGACTATAACGCTGAACAACACCAGATCATTGCACTCGCAGGCCTGCTGCAAAGTTGCCAACAGGTCAGCTTGATTGCCCGTCAGGGACACTGGAACGAATCAGCGGCATCTACCTGTGTCTATAGCCTGTTTCAGCTTGATGCCAATTCAGTTACTGATGTATATGAAGGCATAGCCGGGCTCAGGCCTGGCCTGCAATATTTATGCGACCTGTTGCAAAAAAAGATCGTGCGTGCAGACATGGAAGTCACCCGCTATGCACTGACACTACTACACCTAGAACGCAAGCTCATTCAGCAAAAGTCGACGCTGGACAAAATCAGTCAGGGTTTATATGCCATCAATAATGAATTTGATATCAGGGATAGTTCAAATACCACACTACTCTCACGTATAGCCGATCTGTATGCACGCACCGTCAGCACCATTTCCCCCAAGGTTCAGGTTGAAGGAAATCGTGAATACCTGTCACAACTCCACAACACGCATCGCGTACGCACGATGCTGTTTGCCGGTATACGTTCTGCCGTATTGTGGCGACAACTGGGTGGAACGCGCTGGCGGCTGTTTTTTTACAGACAGCGTATACTACGCACCACAGAAAGCCTGCTGGAAATATAATACCGTATATTTTTCACAAGGTTATCGGTTTTACTTAATCTTATTTATCTTAATTTATTTGCTATTGAGGATGCCATGAGCAACAGTTTTGGAGCGAAATCGACACTGGAAGTCGGGGACAAGTCATATGAAATTTATCGCCTGGATGCCGTGCCCGGCAGTGAGCGCCTGCCATTCTCTACAAAGATCCTGCTGGAAAATCTGCTGCGAAATGAAGACGGCGTTACCGTTAACAAGGCAGATATAGAGGCGCTCGGAAACTGGGATCCACAGGCAGACCCGGTTGACGAAATCCAGTACCGCCCTGCCCGCGTATTGATGCAGGATTTTACCGGTGTACCTGCAGTAGTTGATCTCGCCGCCATGCGTGACGCCATGGAATCGCTCGGTGGCGACCCGGAAAAAATTAACCCATTACAACCCGCTGAACTCGTTATCGATCACTCGGTACAGGTCGATAATTTCGGCAAAGCCAATGCCGCGGAGCTCAATGCAGAGAAGGAATTCGAACGTAATATGGAACGTTACCAGTTCCTTAAATGGGGCCAGCAGGCATTTAATAACTTCAAGGTCGTGCCACCCGATACCGGCATCGTGCACCAGGTCAACGTCGAGTATCTGGCACGCGTGGTATTCAGCCAGAAAAACAATGGTGTGATGCAGGCATATCCCGATACCGTTGTTGGCACCGACTCACATACCACCATGGTGAATGGTGTGGCAGTGCTGGGCTGGGGCGTTGGTGGTATAGAGGCAGAGGCCGCCATGCTGGGTCAGCCAATTTCCATGCTGGTGCCCAAAGTCGTTGGCATGAAGTTAACCGGTAAGCTACCTGAAGGCGCCACTGCAACCGACCTGGTACTCACCATTGTTGAAAAACTGCGTGAACATGGTGTGGTAGGAAAATTTGTTGAATTTTATGGTGAGGGTTTATCCAACCTGCCTATGGGCGATCGTGCCACTATCGCCAATATGGGGCCGGAATATGGCGCCACCTGCGGCCTTTTCCCGGTCGACGATGAAACACTGAATTACATGCGCCTGACCGGCCGCGATGAATCACAGGTCGCGCTTACCGAAGCCTATGCCAAGGCACAGGGTATGTGGCGTAATGATGATGTAGAGGCTGACTATTCGGAGAAACTGGAACTGGACATGTCAACCATCGTGCCAAGCCTTGCGGGCCCCAAACGCCCGCAGGACCGCATAGAGCTGACCAATGCCAAACAGCAGTTTGTTGCGCAGGACTTGCCATCCATGAACAGCAGTCGTGCTGCCGATAAAACCGGTAGCGTAAAAACCAGTATTAATGGCGAAGATGTTTCCATAGATGATGGTGCAGTCGTAATTGCCGCCATCACTTCCTGCACCAATACCTCCAATCCATCAGTCATGATTGCTGCCGGCATGGTAGCGCAAAAGGCGGTCGCCAAAGGCCTGAATGTAAAACCCTGGGTGAAAACGTCACTGGCCCCCGGCTCTCTGGTTGTCACCAACTATTTGCAAAAGGCCGGCCTGCTGGATTCACTGAACACGCTGGGATTTAACATTGTCGGTTATGGCTGTACCACCTGTATTGGTAATTCAGGGCCTCTGCCTGCCGAGGTATCGAAGGCCATCGCCGATGGTGATCTGACTGTTACCTCTGTGCTTTCCGGTAACCGTAACTTTGAAGGCCGCGTACACGCCGAGGTCAAGATGAATTATCTTGCCTCTCCACCACTGGTCGTTGCTTATGCCATTGCCGGTAACATGAATGTCGACCTGTTTAACGAGCCACTCGGGCAGGACCAGGATGGCAATGATGTTTTTATGAAAGACATCTGGCCGACCCAGCAGGAAGTCGCCGACGCGCTCACGGCCAATGTCAACGCAAAGGGATTTACCGATGCCTACGCAGAAGTATTCAAGGGCGACAGCAACTGGAACAACCTTGCGGGTGCCGATGGACAGCGTTTTGGCTGGAATACCGATTCCACCTATATCCAGAACCCGCCCTACTTCACCGGCATGGGCATGGACGTTAATGAAGTTAGCGATATCCACGGCGCCAGGGCACTGGCATTACTGGGTGATTCAGTGACTACCGACCATATCTCGCCAGCTGGCGCGATCAAGGCAGATTCGCCGGCCGGCCAGTACCTGCAGGCAAATGGTGTGGAAGCCAAGGATTTTAATTCATACGGTTCGCGTCGCGGCAACCACGAGGTCATGATGCGCGGTACCTTTGCCAATATCCGTCTGCGCAACCTGATGGCGCCCGGTACCGAGGGTGGTATTACCTTGCATACGCCATCAGGTGAGCAGATGGCCATCTATGATGCAGCCATGAAATATCAGGATGAAGGTACGGCAGCGATTGTTATTGCCGGCAAGGAATACGGTTCCGGATCATCAAGGGACTGGGCTGCCAAGGGCCCCAAGCTGCTCGGCGTGAAGGCCGTTGTCGCGGAGTCCTATGAACGTATCCATCGAACCAACCTGGTCTGCATGGGCATACTGCCATTACAGTTTAATGATGGTGATACCGCCGCTTCTATCGGTTTAACCGGACATGAGACCTTCGACATCACCGGTCTTGGTGATGGCTCGGCAAAATCTGTCCAGGTAACAGCCACCGACAAGGATGGTAATAACAAGGTATTTGATGTGCGTGTTCGCATCGATACCCCGAATGAAGTCGAGTATTACCAGCATGGCGGCATCCTGCACTACGTACTAAGAAAACTCGCTGCCTGATTTCAACCAGCTAGCAGACCCCACCGGTAATACACGGTGTACCGGTGGGATCTGATGCTAGTCAGCAGTAAGTTTCACGAGAGTGCCCAGGCACACTACCACCTTAATACAATGAATTGAGACCTGCCATTACTACCAATTAGCAGTAATGCTTGTTTATTACTTTTTCGCATTGCCTTATTAAATTCAGCTGCAGTACTGATTGTTTGCTGATTAACTTGCTCAATGACCACACCCGGTACGATACCTGCCAGGGAGGCTACTGACCCCTGGACAACCTGGGTAACAACAACGCCTTTGACTGAGGGTATATCAAATTGCCTGGCCAGCTCTGGCGTCAGCGTCTGTACAGACAGGCCGATTTCATCAGAATTAACGGTCGTGCTGTCACTTGATACCAGGTTCTCATCTAACTTGCCGATTGTGGCCTTGATCACCTGCGACTTGCCATCCCGAATAATGGTTAATCTGGCAGAAGTTCCAGGTGGTGTCAGTGCAACACGATTGCGAAATTTACCGATATTCTCCACGACTTTTCCTTGATAGTGCGTGATCAAGTCGCCCTGCTGTAAACCGGCTTTATCAGCTGGTGAACCTTCCATCACCTGTGCAACGAGGATACCCTTATTATTATCAAATCCAAACGACTCGGCTAACTCGGGGGTTAATTGCTGGATCATGATACCAAGCTGACCACGCGTGACTTCTCCTTTTTCCACCAGTTGCTTTGCCACGCCTTTTGCCAGATTAATAGGAATCGCGAATCCGACACCCATGTAACCACCACTCCGGCTAAATATCGCGGTATTGATACCGATTACCTCGCCATTGAGATTGACCAGTGGCCCCCCTGAATTGCCGGGATTGATCGCAGCATCGGTCTGAATGAAATCCTCATAGTCATTAATGCCGAGTGTTGTCCTGCCAGTTGCGCTGACTACACCGACCGTCAGGGTATTGCTCAGGCCAAAGGGATTGCCAATGGCTACAACCCATTCACCAACCTCGAGTTCGCCGGAGTCGCCCAACTCGAGCCTGGGCAAGTCTGCTGTTTTGACCTCCAGTACAGCTATATCCGAATGCGGGTCGGAACCTTTAATTTTTGCTTCATATTCCCGGCCATCCTGAAACTTTACGGTAATCCTGGAGGCATTCTCCACAACATGATTATTGGTCAGGATGTAGGACCTGTCTGACAGGAAGCCGTCTTCTGTCGCAAACACGAATCCTGATCCCTGGCCGATTTCCCGGCGTGGCTGTGACCCGTTACTATTTCCCGGCCCTCGAAAGTCTTCTCCAAAAAAGCGCCGAAATAACTCGTCATCAAAAGGCCATTGCCCCTGACTAGAAAACTGTTGTGTTGATGATGCCTGCATGGACTCAGCCTGTACAAAAACCACGGCTGGAGATACTTTACGTGCCACGGATGCAAACGCCTTTCCAGTTTGTTTCAGGCTTTCTATGCCACCGTTAGCGGCAAAAATGCTTGCTGGTGCGGCCAGAAACGCCAGCATCAGAAAAACAAGACTCACTCTTTTCATCTTAGACTCCCAGATAGCTGTATAACCTGTTGCCTCATCTAGGGGTTTTTCATGATTTTTCAAGTGACCGCAGTATGACTACCCTGGCCTCCGGCACTGTTACGATATGAGTAATGTCTTACAGTCGCGGCAACCCGTTAACAGATACTATTCTGTATCTATGCCTTTACCCGATTGAAGTAACGGGGGAAACCCGTTTATTACCGGGGATACAACGAATTAGATAACGCCCAGCATAATGGCTCGTGCAACCAGTTGCTGACGATTGCTCGCGTCAAGCTTGCGCATGGCGTTTTGTAAATGGAAGCTGACGGTACTTTCTGTAATACCCATCTTTCTGGCAATTTCTGCACTGGTCATGCCTTCTGTAGACCATCTCAGGCATTCTTTTTCACGATTACTGACCTGGCTGACATTTAAAGTGTAATCATCAAAGCTGACATGTTTGCTGATGGCTTCGTGGGTGTAACTCGCCAGCAAGAATAACTCGGGTAATGATTTTTCAATCTTTTCTGTAGTCAAATGATCAGATTTTTTCGTGCCGTAATTCATCATGGCAGTGCCTGCATGGTGTGAGTGTATTGGCACTGTCAGGCCATCCTGGAGGCCCCTGTCTGCAGCTTGCTCTGATAATGCACGGGAAGCCATTTCTTCGCGGGGTAATATGTTGTCCTTGTACCAGAAGATCGGGGTAGTCGTGCGAACATATTGCCTGATAAATGAAGACGTTGGTTCTTTATCGGCTATCGTCTGGGTCGAATCACCAGAACTTTCAATAACCAGATAGCGTGGCGTAATAATAGAAACCGGGATTTTTGTGCTATAGGCAAAATGATCGAAGCCGTAATAATCGCATACATCGTGGCTTACGTTGCAAACCTCAGAGAGCGTTTTACTGTTGGATAGTGCAGCAATAAATGTTCTATACATGATATATCCCCACGAATAATGTCACTGTCGAACTTGCGTGTATTTACTGGCCATGAGCTTATCGTCAACCGCCGCAAACATCAATGCATAAACCTCAATGATTTGCCCAATGCAGCAAGCCCTGGACATTTAATTTTACATCGGGCGCCAGCAGTTCTTCGATATCCGGTGGCGGAAGTTCACATCCGGCAAGCTGCGCCCTTTCCAGCAGATACTGCCCAATTGCGGAGATCAGTTCACTTTCATCAATACCAGATTGAGACTGACGCTTTACTATTTCGACCAATTGATCGACATCCCGGTGTAATTGCTCCACGTGAGACTCTACCTCGTCTATCCGCCCAAAGTGAGTGAGATACAGGCAATCCGGCTGGTACTGCGTGATTCGGTCTATCGATGCATGCATAGCCTGCGGGTCAAACTGCACAGGCGTGGTCGTAGGGAAGGCAAAATATCCATTCTCCCTTAATTGCGGGTATGACAACCCCATGGTATCGCCGGTAAAGATACCGCCACTAAGCTCATCGACAACACAATAGTGGTGCCTGGCATGGCCGGGTGTATCCAGAAACTCCAGTTTTCGGCCTTCAAAATCCAGCACGAAACCATCATCGGCGACGATGACACGCCCCTCATCGACAGGCATCAACACACCAAACAGGTCAGTAAAATATTCTTCCCCATAAACAGCCTTTACACCCTCGGCCAGCTTTGAAGGATCGATCATATGACGTGCACCACGAGGGTGCATGATGAGCTGTGCATTGGGTAATGCATTCATGAGCGCCCCGCTTCCACCGGCATGATCGAGGTGCACATGCGTTGGCATGATGTAATTAACAGCTTCACGGGCGATACCCTTGCTATCCAGTATCTCCAGCAGGCCAGCAACATTACGATTGACGCCGGTTTCGATAAATGCAGCCGCACCGCCCTGCTGCATCAGGTAACAGGCGGTCATCTCCGGCCTGGTATAACCGGTATCAATACAGGTAATCCCATGACCCACGTCGAATGTGTCTAACATCGGACTATTCTCCAATACCGCCTTCAGTCAACTTCATCGGGTCCAGCAGTCGCTTCAGCTCCTGTTCCGACAGCTCTGTCTCCTCCATCGCTACATCAATCACGGCACGGCCCTCGGCATAGGCCTTCTTGGCTATGGCGGCACCCTTCTCATAACCAATGACCGGATTCAATGCGGTTACCAGGATGGGATTGCGATCCAGGGCCCGACGGATATTGTCTTCATTCACGGTAAACCCCTTTACCGCATTGTCAGCCAGTACGCGCGAGCCATTGGCCAGGATTTCAATACTCTGCAGCAGATTGTGTGCTATCACCGGCAACATGACATTCAGTTGAAAATTACCTGCCTGGCCACCTACTGTGATCGTGCTGTCATTACCGATGACCTGTGCACAGACCATGGCGACCGCCTCAGGCACCACGGGATTAACCTTACCCGGCATGATTGAGCTACCGGGCTGCAATGCTGGCAAGGCAATTTCACCGATACCTGCCAGAGGGCCGGAATTCATCCAGCGCAGGTCATTGGATATCTTCATCAGGCTCACGGCGATGGTCTTTAACTGGCCGGATAATTCAACTGCGGCATCCTGCGAACTCAGTGCATTAAAAAAATTATCTGCCGCTTTAAAACTAATACCGGACTTATGCTGCAGAGAGGCAGCAAGCTTGTTCGCAAACTCAGGATGCGCATTAATACCGGTACCAACGGCTGTGGCACCCTGTGCCAGCTGTTCGAGGCGTGGTATCACCATACTTAAACGCTCAACTCCCTGCCTGACCTGCGAGGCCCAACCACCGATTTCCTGACCCAGTGTAACCGGCATGGCGTCCATCAAATGTGTACGTCCCGTAGTCACAACATCCGCAAGTGACTCGGCTTTCTCCTCCAGCACCTCGGCAAGATGAATCAGTGCCGGTACAAGTTTCTCATTAATCCCCAATGCCGCTGCAACATGTATTGCCGTTGGTATGACATCATTACTACTCTGTCCCATATTGACGTGATCATTAGGGTGAATTACTCCGCCATGTATTTCAGTCGCGATGTTCGCAATAACCTCATTAATATTCATATTGGAACTGGTTCCAGAGCCGGTCTGGAAGATATCCACAGGAAATTGATCGTCAAAATCACCATCTATGACTCGCTGTGCTGTTGAAGTTATTGCTGCAGCCACAGCCTCATCCATGAGCCCCAGGCCCTGGTTTACTTCTGCAGCGGACTGCTTGATCAGGCCCAGTGCACGAATCATATCTCTCGGCATGCGCAGGTCACTGATCGGGAAATTATTCACGGCACGTTGCGTCTGCGCGCCCCAGAGCGCATCCGCGGGAACCTGCAATTCCCCCATGCTGTCTTTTTCGAGGCGAAAACCACCTGCCGATTTATTATTTCCCATCCCTGCCTCCGTCATAAATCATTCTGGTGTATTATGCCGCGCAAATTCAGCACTATCATTAAATTGGTGAAGTAATTATGGAGCTTTCCTCACTTACGGCAGTTTCTCCGGTCGATGGTCGTTACGGCAGTAAGACTGCAGACCTGCGCCCGATCTTTAGCGAATATGGTCTGATCTTTCAACGGGTTAAGGTAGAAGTACGCTGGTTACAGGCATTATCGAATGAAGCGGGTATTACAGAAGTCCCGCCATTCAGTGCAGAGGCAAATGCCTTCCTGGATGAGATTATTGAAAAATTCAATGAGAGCGATGCCATGCGGGTGAAGGAAATCGAGCGCACCACCAACCATGACGTGAAGGCAGTCGAGTATCTACTGAAAGAAAAAATCGAATCCCAACCCGAGATTAATGCCGTCAGTGAATTCCTGCATTTTGCCTGTACCTCGGAAGACATTAACAACCTGTCACATGCATTGATGCTGGGTGCAGCCCGTGAGAAGGTCATACTGCCACAGCTCAATGAAATCATAGAAAAACTCACTGACATGTCGAAAACCTGGGCCGAGACTCCCATGCTGTCCCGTACCCATGGACAAACAGCCACACCCACTACACTGGGCAAGGAACTGGCCAACGTGGTCTATCGTCTAGCGAGGCAACGTGATCAGTTTGCCAACGTAGACATACTCGGCAAAATCAATGGCGCGGTCGGCAACTGGAATGCGCACTTTGTGACCTATCCCGATATGGACTGGCCCGGATTTTCAACTCGCTTTATTGAGTCTCTCGGCATTCAGGTCAATCCATTGACCACACAGATTGAACCGCATGACTACATCGCCGAATATATGGATGCACTGTCTCGCTTTAACACCATACTGCTCGATCTGTGCCGTGATATGTGGTCCTACATCTCGATTGGTTATTTCAAGCAGCGTACCGTTGCGGGCGAGGTTGGCTCATCAACCATGCCGCATAAGGTAAACCCGATCGACTTTGAAAATGCAGAAGGCAATATTGGCATCGCCAATGCCATATCTGCCCACCTGGCAGCCAAATTACCGGTTTCACGCTGGCAAAGAGACCTGAGTGACTCCACCGTTTTACGTAACCTGGGGGTCGGCATCGCACATAGCCTGATCGCCTGGCAATCCGCATTAAAGGGCCTCAGCAAGGTAGAGGCAAACGAGCAACGGCTTGCCGAAGACCTGAATAACAGTTGGGAAGTGCTCGCAGAACCCATACAGACCGTTATGCGTCGCTATGGCATAGAAAAACCCTATGAAAAGCTCAAAGATCTGACACGCGGCCAGTCAGTCAATGCCGACAGCCTGGCCGCCTTTGTCGATACACTCGATTTGCCAGATGAGGTTAAACAACAGCTCAAGCAACTCACACCCGCCACTTATCTGGGGAATGCCACCACTCAAGCCACTGAATTGGGTGCACTGATAAAAGTGTGATCGGGGTCGCTTCATTTACCCCGGGATTAAGTCAGACTTGATCCCAGAAAAGCGGGGTGGAATTTGCTTACCTTCTCTCCATATCCCCCTGATAAGCGCGCCCCGTTTTTCTAACCAAACCGCCGGGCTGTATCACCCCCACCAGATACAGCCCGGTTTTTTACCTGAATCCGCCTTTTCTTAAAAATAATGCGGGTCAGGCATTCACTGAGAAAACTTCCCTAACTTATTAGAAATACAGAGGAAAGCAGATGCCCATACATTTTACTAATGCGTTAATTTTGCAAATATGTGATGGGGTAACCACTTTTTATACAATTATTGTCCATACTTAGTCCCAACAGTTACTGATTTCCTCCCAGATCAGTCAGTTTTTTTGAAGGTCGCATTCCTCTCCCCCAGGACGCGGCCTTTTTTTTGTGTGCGTGATTCATCCTGCTATGCTGACCCGATGAATTCCCCGATACTAGGCCAACTCACTAACGCTCAGTTTATTGCACAATATTGGCAAAAAAAGCCGCTGCTCATCCGTCAGGCAATCAAGGATTTTCAGACCGATCTAAGTGCAGAAATACTGGCCGGCCTGGCACTTGAAGACAACGTCCGCTCGAGGATCGTCATTGAGCATGAGCAGGAACCGAAGTGGGAATGCCAATTTGGCCCATTTGCAGAGGAAGACTTCGACCAGTTACCCGATTCAAGCTGGACATTGCTGGTTCAGGACGTTGAAAAACACCTGCCTGAATATGCCGGCATACTCGATAACTTCAGCTTTCTGCCGCGTTGGCGTGTTGACGACCTGATGGTCAGTTATGCCGTTGATGGCGGATCAGTTGGCCCACATACTGATAATTATGACGTGTTCCTGCTACAGGCACAGGGGCAACGCCAGTGGCAGATACAGGCCGATAATATCCAGCCTGAGGCATTGCTCGATGATATCGACCTCAGGATATTACGGGATTTTCATGCCGAGCAGCAATGGACGCTCAATCCGGGCGATATCCTGTATCTTCCCCCAGGGGTGGCACACCATGGCACCGCCGTCGGTGATTGCATGACTTTTTCTATTGGCTTCAGGGCACCTTCGCAGGTAGAGCTGTTACAGGTATATGCCGACCAGATTTCGACTACCACCAGTAACGTTGAACATTACAAAGACCCATCTGAATTGCCGTTAACAAACAAGGGTGAACTGGATGCCGCCAGCCTGGGGCAATTTCGCCAGCTACTGCGCGATGCGGTCAATGATGACGAGGCCATGACACAGGCAATCGCCAGACTGTTGACTGACCCTGCAGAAACCCCTTCACTATATGATAATGAAGCACACTCGCTTGAGGCCTTTACCAGCCAATTGGGTAGCGCCACCGCCATATCACTCCACCCTGCGGTACGTAGTCTGTATATTCGGGATGAGAACGGTTTGCTCTGGTTTGTTAATTCGGTTGATTATCAGGCCAGCGGCGAGGCGGCAGAAGCTATCATGCAGCTCGTGGATGATTACCGACTGCCGCCTGAAGATATTCAAGTGCTGCTTGAACACCAGCATCTGCTACTGGCATTGTTTCAACTGTATCAGGATGGCGGGCTGAAACTTGTCTTTTGATATACAGATTCTTTCATGGGATAGCGCACGAGTCCATGCGCAGCCCATTCGACGCAAGGTCTTTATTCAGGAACAATCCGTACCGGAAGAACTGGAATGGGATGATATGGACGCCACGGCAACCCATGCACTGGCATTTGATGAAACCGGAAAGGCAATTGGCTATGCCCGCCTGTTACCTAGTAAACAACTTGGGCGCATGGCGGTATTACAGCAGCATAGAAGAAAGGGCATAGGTACTGCGCTGCTACAGGCACTGGAAGCAGTCGCCAGAAAACTGCGCTATGATTATCTGTATCTACATGCACAGATACAGGCATTACCCTTTTATGAACAACTGGGTTATCGGAGCCAGGGGGCCGCTTTTAATGAGGCGGGCATCCCCCACTTGATGATGACGAAACCCCTGACGGAAAAACATGACAGAACCTGAGCCACGAATTACTTTTGATGAAATCGACGAACTGGAAGGCAATTACCTGCTAGGAGAAACCCAGCAGGAAATAATGCTTGAGAACAGTGCTGATCACATTGCCATTACCGACCACATGATCGCTCAGGCCAGTCGAAGCATCAGAATATTCACGCGTAACCTGGATCCGGTTATCTATGACCGGGAGAGTATTCTTGATGCCTGTAAACGTCTCGCACTCAGGAGCCGATACTCTCGTGTCGAAATACTGGCCTTTGATACCCAAAGTATCATTCACAAGGGTCATCGACTGGTCGAGCTCGCCCGCACACTCTCATCCAGTATTGAGATACGGCGCCCGGAAAAACAATATGAAAAACACCTGCATGCCTTTATTACCTTTGATGAAACGGCATACATCTATAGAACCTATGCCGACCGCTATGACGGCATCGCAAACTATAATGACCCGCGCGAAACCCGCGAGCATGAAAAATTATTCAAGCAAATATGGGCACGTAGCCATGTAGATGCCGAGTTTCGAAGCATGAGAATATGATTCGCTACTGCGCCATATTTTTACTGTTATTCATATACAACTACGCGCATACCGCCGGCCTGGAAGTTATTCACCTGCATCACCAGCCTGCAGAAGATATTATCCCTGTCATTCGCCCACTTGTAGGTAACGACGGCGTCGTCACCGGCAGCGGTTATAAACTGATTGTACGTGCCTCGGCCCGGCGCCTGGACGAAATAAAACAACTGTTACTGGAAATTGACCGCCCACTACAGCAACTCATTATCAGCGTCAGGCAGGGCCGGAAGTTGTTACGCGATACAAATAAACAAAGCATCGCCGCCAATGTGGGAAGCGATAATGCACGTCTAAAAGTCGGCAGGCCGACAAGGTCCGGTGGGCTCACTATGCGATACCGGGATGGCGATGACAGACTTCAGGCCAACCTGAATCAGCGTAACACCGAGTTAAATGACGATATTAGCCAGCAGGTCAGAACAATCTCGGGACGCCCTGCCTATATCTCGGTTGGCCAGTCACAGCCAGTACCCCAGCAGCAGACCATTGTTCAGGGCAACGGGGTCGTCAGAACCTATAGTACTCAATACTATGAAACAGGCAGCGGTTTTTATGTAACGCCCAGGCTTCGCGGTGACCAGGTCAGACTGGAAATCAGTGCCGGACGTCAACAACCCGGTAGATACCGCGTTGAATCCTCGGGACTGTCAACTGTCGTCAGCGGCAAGCTGGGAGAATGGATTCAATTAGGCGGTAGTAATGAAACATCAAATCAGTCAGGTTCCGGGTTAATACATAACAGGACCTCGCAAACTGCTGACCTGAGGGATATCTCGGTAAAAGTCACACTGGCACACTGAAATTAATGCCTTACCTGATGTTCATCTCAGGGGAATGCTGATATAAATGTCCCGCAATCAAGTTAAGTAATAATCTGGTCCTATGATCCCCGTTCCAATGCCATTTCATCGCCAACTATTCAGACTATTGGTCACATTGTTTTTAATTCAGTCCAGTTGGCTGTGTCTTGCTGAAACTGAGTATGAAAAAGGCTGGGATTATTTCAAATTAGGCAACTACTCCCAGGCAAGAAATATCTGGTTACCGCTTGCCAAGCAGGGAGATGGCGATGCCGCCATGGGGCTTGCCATCATTTATGAAAATGGCCTGCAAACCCCCAGAGATATCACTCAATCTACCCGCTGGTACCAGGTTGCGGCAGACAAGGGGATACCGGAGGCACAACATGATCTGGGGATAAAGTATTTCACCGGAAATGGCGTTGCCAAAGACCTGAACCGCAGCTTCCAGCTATGGAAGCAGGCAGCTGAAACCGGTCTGGGCTCCGCACAGACCAAGCTGGCCTATCTCTACCTGCAGGGACAGGGTACACCTAAAAATGAAGGCGAGGCGTTACGGTGGTATCGGCAGGCCTCTAACCAGGGTAATACTGAAGGCATGTATAACCTCAGCCTTATGTATAAAAGAGGTACAGGCACCAAGGTAAACACCCATCAGTACCAGTACTGGTTGAAGCAGGCCGCCGAGAGTGATTATCCACCAGCCCAATATGACCTCGGCCTGATGATGCTGTATGGCAAGGACATGGAGCGTAGTGTATCCGCTGGCAAGGAATGGCTACTCAGGGCCGCCAATAGTGGACATGCAGAATCCCAGTACTATCTGGGCACCTTGTATTTGAATGGACACATCCTGCGACCGGACAAGGATAATGCCATCAAATTGCTGACTGCTGCGGCCAAGCAGGGACATAGAGGTGCACAACAATCGCTGATTGATATCAAATACCTGAAGCCGGGTAGCACACTCCAATCCGGTAAGGGCAAGCGGCCGGTATCGTCGAGCAAGAAAAGCTCGACAATTGTTGAGCAGCCTGCGAAATCCGTTAACAAGGCCAATACCGTAGTGCTGGGTGATTCATTAGTGGATAAGCCACCAGCTACGACGTCAGCCCCGGTAGATGAGTCGAACCCGGATAAAACCGAATGGCTGCTTAAGCAGTCCAGCGATAAATATACCATACAGCTTCTCGCCAGCCAGAATGAAGCCAGCATCAGGCGTGCCCTGAGTCAATTACCCCGGGACATCAATCCATTTATCTACCGCTTTCGCAGAAACAACACG
>JAPHTU010000134.1 GCA_026196145.1 Gammaproteobacteria bacterium | reverse complement strand
ACAGAACAAAACCCAGGACATCGATAAACTGACCTACCTGCTGACCGAAGCAGCCGATAGCGCCTTATACCAGGCCAAGGAAAACGGCAGAAACCAGGTTGTTACGGCTGAATAAGTCGGCCAGCCGACTAAGCGGTCATACAGCAAAATCAGGTGTTTCCGTCTGGTACTTTTTCTGTTGCCACGATTTACCTTGTTGTGGCATTGTGCAATCCGGGTTTGGCAGATTACTCCAGGGTCATCTCTCTTCTCTAATCATTTCTGACAATAAGGGGCAAACAATGAAATATATGTATACGCTGGTAGCGTTAATCTCAATGCTGATGGTTTCGGGCGCCGGCCTGGCGGAGACCACTCCCACGCTTGAAAAAATAAAGAAAAGCGAAACCATATACATTGGCTATCGTGAAACAGAGCCCCCGATGTCCTTTTTGAGCAAGGATAAACAGCCGATTGGGTATTCCATCGATCTATGTTCGTTTATCGTGCAGGAAGTAAAAAAAGAACTGAAGAATCCGAATATTGCCGTTAAGTATGTATCTGTCACGGCCTCTAACAGGTTTGAATCTCTGGAAAATAATTCAATTGATATACTTTGCGGGTCGACAACCAAGACGCTTTCGCGCACGGAACGGGTTGACTTTACCCAGCTCACATTTGTCACGGGTGCATCTTTACTTAGCTTGAAAACGGCAAAAGTAGATGGAATTTCAGGTCTTGAAGGCAAGAAAGTAGCGGTAGTGAAGGATACCACCACGATAGATGCTCTAAAAAACGCATTAAAAAAGGCGGGTAGTGATGCAAAGGTTGTTACCGTCAACTCTGCAGACGCAGGTATCAACGCACTTATTAAAGGTGATGTGGATGCCTTCTCTTCTGACCAGATTGTTCTGATGGGTCAGATGCTTACCCACAAGGATGCAGCAAAGTTTGCAATTGCTGATAGCATATTTTCATATGAGCCCTTTGCCCTGGCGGTCAGAAAAAATGATTCGGAATTCCGGCTTTTTGCGGACCGTGTATTAGCACGGATTTACCGCGGCGGGCTTATATCTCCCATTTACGCGAAATGGTTTGGTGGTTATATCAAAGAAGTTCCAACACTACTTGAAGCGATGTATATCCTGAATTCAACACCTGAGTAGAATATTTTCACCAGGCCTTGGATTTTCCTCGCCGATATAGCCAAACGGTGCTTGGCTCCCCTGTTATAATCAGGGGAGCCACCTTTGTTTCACCTGAATCGCATTGTATTAACTGGGCCCCCTATTAAAATTATTGCTGCCTTTTTGTGTACAAACCGTACGAAATTTGAACTCTGGTTCTGACTTATCGCTATATGCCAACAAAACCTTGATTGAATATTATTGAAGCCGGGTCAATACCCGGCTTTTTTTATGGCGCCATGAATAATAGAATAATATAGGTCAGACCACGTTTTCCTGTAGTCACTCAAGGATTTCGAAGACGCATACTGGAACACATCTAATCACTGGAGCGTTATGTGTTGATAAGCATACATAGCAGGGTGGGACCTCTCAACATGTGGGCACTCTTATCCTGCCTTTCAGGCATCTCTGTTTTAATGAGCTACACTACACAATATCGTGCCACGGGGACTTGAATGCATACATTAATTAGTCGTGTAATCATTGTTCTGATCATCTCAACAAGCAGCGCGTACTCCTCCTGGCAATACCATGAAGATGAAGACACAAATACAGGCAAGACACTTGGTTATGCCGGAGCTCAAAACGACGAGGGATACGCGATCCATATTGCCAGAAATACATTTTCAGACGTATATGTTATTAGGCTTATCACTCCTGAAGAAGTAGCAGTAAAGTACAGGCCTGATGTAATGCTGCGCATTGACAACAACAATGCGTTCAAAACCTCTACAGTAGAAGAAAAAGGGCACCTGGCAATATGGCTGTCCAATAAAAATGAATATTACGAAGATGATGATATTGGAGTAATACTTAACAAGAGGGACATAGATAGCAAGGAGCTAGTGAGGCAAATACAAGGTGGCAACATCCTTACGGTAAGCATACCTACTGAAACCGGTCATATATCAACAACATTTAGTCTTAGCGGATCAGGCAAGGCTATAAATGAATACAGAAGGCACCTGGGTGCAATAGGTGAGAATTGGCCATATCCATAATATTATGTCTAGCAATCAGGGGCCAGGCTACGCTTGATTGATGTCTGCTTCTGATTGGAATTACCCCGCCATATCAACGCATATGAATTAAATCCAGAGCTGAACGTCAACTGATAGCATACTGTGAAAATTACCGCCCTATCGGCACACCGCCGTAGCTAACGATTTACATGAGACTGGCAATAGCCGGATCAAAATCCGGCTTTTTTATAGTATTCCTTCGCCTTTTCAGCATCCTTTTCCACACCTCTACCCTGCTCATACATCATGGCAAGTGTTGTCAATGAACCGGCAAGCCCCTGATCGGCTGCCCTGGTAAACCACTCAACAGCCAGCTCGGCATTCTGTGCGGCGCATTCACCTTCCATGTACATGAATCCCAGTCCATGTTGCGCCAGTGCATGCCCCTGCTCTGCAGCAGCCCGCATCCATTTAAATGCCTGGGTATCATTTTTTGCCATGCCAAGGCCGCCCTGGTACATGATAGCAACACGGTATTGTGCCTCGGGATCCCCTTCCTCTGCGATAGGGCTCAACAACTGCATGGCCTGTGAAAAATGCTTTGATTCAAAGGCCATAATACCGCTATGCATATCGACCGCCTCGTTATCACTATATTTGCTATCTTCTGACATCTCTCGTTACCTGTTCCTGATTTAGTGGTCAGGATAATATCAGGATTCAGGGAAAATTCTGCCATACTGTTACTGGGTTAATAGCAGGCGAGGTTCATGCTTCAACGACTACTGAAATGGCTATGGCAAGGCGTGGCGATTCTGGATCTGGTTTTTCTCAGCCTGATCATGCTAGTTCTGGCCTATTTACCCGGCAAACTGATACACACATTTTATAGAAAGCTGTTTCGTCACTGGTGCCAGGTATTCGTCGCTGCACTTGGTATCGATCTACGTCTGCACCAGCACTTTCAGGAGCCATTGCCGGACACCTATATTTTAATTGCCAATCATCCATCGATATTCGAGGATATTGGCATCCCGTCACTATTTGATACCTACCCGGTTGCCAAGGAGGAATTGCGTAATTGGGTAATCGGTGGGCGTATCGCCCAGGCCGCCGGCACACTATTTGTACAACGCGAATCACCCGAGTCCCGCAAGTCGCTTAGCCAGGCTATTGTCGATGCCTTGCAAGAAGGAAAGAATGTCGCTTTATTTCCGGAAGGTGGCTGCAAGGGAAAGCGTATCCACGAATTCCGATGGGGGATTTTTGAAATATCACTGGAGGCCGGCATTCCCATCGTGCCTGTGTTTTTGCATTACGAGGCACAGGACGAGTTTGAATGGAAAGACAACGAAACCGCGCCACAAAAAATATGGAAGCTGCTCAACCTTACCAATAACCGCGCCAACTACCACGTGTTTGATGCATTTCACCCAACAGACTTTGACGACAAGGCCGCTTATTGCGACCATGTGCACCAACAATACCTGCAATGGCAAAAAGAATATCTTGATTAACTTCACACTACGCAGCCTGTTGCTGCTGCTCTACAGTCTTCTTAATGTTTCCGTTCTACAGGCGGACGAGACCAGCAGCATTAACGAAACCACAATCAGTTATGAAACTGCCGACACTGAATTAACCGTCAGTTGTTTTCTGACCAATAGCGAGGCAGTTATTGTTTTTCTACCCAGTGTTTATGCGCCCTTCGAGGAACAGGAATCCCTTGCAAAAGAAATTGCCGGGAAGAGCCTTTCCACCTGCTTCAGTCACGTTTTCACCGATCTTTTTCTACCGGTAGAAAGCAGCTATTACAGGGACATTCCCCTTGATCATATGCTGTCGCTACTGACCAATATCCAGCGTACCACCGACAAAGCCGTGTTTCTCGTTGCACATGGATCGGGTAATAAGGTCGCTTATCGACTGGCAAGCCTCGTCATACAGAAAGGCGGCCAGAAAAACTCGGCATTAAGCGGTATCATATTACTGTCACCCAACCTGCTGGGCGACACGCCGCAACCCGGCAAGGATCAGCAATACATGTCTCTCGTTGATCAGAAAACCCTGCCGGTTTTTATATTCCAGCCCGCCTACTCTCCCCACCACTGGCACCTGGATACATTGATCGGGAAAATAAAAAAATCCGGCACTCATGTTCGTTATCAACGTTTGCCTGATGTCAGGGACGGCTATGCACTTCGGGAAGACCGTACGCCCAAAGAGCAACAATTGAGGGAGCAGGCCGCGGTATTATTTAACCAGGCAATCCAGCAGCTATCAGGAATCCAATAGATTGAACATGAAAATCATCCACATCTTCCTTGTCGTCCTGGTATTTGCCGTTTCCCCAATTCAGGCCGCTGAGCTCAAGCCGTATACCGGTACCATGCATGCATCTGAATTCATCCTCAAGGATATGCAGGGCAAAACACACCGACTTTCCGGGTATCGCGGCAAGGTAGTGCTGGTTAACTTCTGGGCCACCTGGTGCCCACCCTGTATTGAAGAGTTACCATCATTGCAGCGCTTACTGGAGCTTTACGAAGGCAAGGATTTTACTATCCTGACCATTGATGTCGGCGAACCCGCCGAACTCATTCGGCCCTTCCTGTCACAGGTAGGTGTAAATGACCTGACTGTCCTGCTGGATGCCGATGGCACAACCCACAAGGACTGGAATATCTATGTCTTTCCTACCAATTTTCTGCTCGACCAGTCAGGTAAGATTCGTTATGCCGCCGTTGGTGCGCTCAACTGGGATGAGCAAAACGTAATAGATACTATTAATAAATTGCTCGAATAATCCCTGCCTTTACCGGCGGGGCTTATCTATACTTCGCTGGCAAGGCAGAACAATAAAACGCGAGACTATTATGAAACCACCCGTCAGTGTCACCATCACCGGCGCAGCAGGCAACATTGGTTATGCGCTGGTTTTTCGTATCGCCGCAGGACAAATGCTGGGCGAGGATCAGCCGGTTATCCTGCGCTTGCTGGAGGTACCACAGGCCATGACGGCACTCGGTGGCGTCGCCATGGAACTGGAGGACTGCGCATTCCCGCTGCTGCATGACGTCGTACTGTCAGATGACCCTGCCATCGGCTTTCGCGATACCAACTACGCCATGCTGGTGGGCGCCAAGCCCCGCACAAAGGGGATGGAGCGAAAAGACCTGATCACCGAAAATGCCCGCATCTTCTCTGCGCAGGGCAAGGCCATTAACGAGCATGCAGCACGTGATATCCATGTACTGGTTGTCGGTAACCCGGCCAACACCAACACCTTGATTGCCTCCGCCAATGCACCCGATATCAATCCCGCAAACTTTACCGCCATGACACGCCTGGATCACAACCGCGCCATGGCGCAGATTGCTGCCAAAACCAATCACCTGGTAGCCGATGTTACTCGCATGACGATATGGGGTAATCATTCATCCACGCAATACCCGGACATTAGCCATTGCCTGGTCGATGGCAAACCCGTAACCGATATGGTGAGCATGAGCTGGGCAATCGATCACTTCACACCAACCGTGCAGCGGCGTGGGGCCGCGATTATTGATGCGCGCGGAGCATCGTCAGCCGCTTCTGCTGCAGATGCAGCCATCGATCACATGCATAGCTGGATACTGGGCACCGACGAGGGTGACTGGGTGAGCATGGCGATACCGTCTGATGGTAGCTATGGCATCGAACCAGGTCTGATCTATTCCTTCCCAGTGACCTGCAAGGACAGGAGTTATGAGATCGTTCAGGGCCTGGAGATCAGCGACTACAGCCAGGAAAAAATGCGCAAGACAGAACAGGAACTGCTGGATGAGCGCGAGATGATCGCCGATTTATTGTAGTGTACGGGTTGCTGCAAAGCTTTCCCGTTGCAGCATAATGTGATCAGAAAGAATCTTGGCGGCCTCATCAAGCTGGATCTTCAGCGCCGGCTCATCGTCTTCCTGCTCATCGACCAAATCGTCATCTTCGTCCTTGTCCTTGTCTTTCATTGTCAGCAACTTCAGTCCACGTGACAGGCGGAACTTGTTTTCAAACTCCAGTGCATGTTTGCGACGATTATCACGTTCATTGCGCCGAATCTTTTCCGACAGGCTCACTGACTTCTGATCCTGCAGATAGTTAATTGATTTTGCAGTGTCAACCAGATAGATAAAACCGGCATCCTCGGCGATACGTGACTTATGCTTGTTGCGCAGGGTCGTTAAATTAAACCATCCTGACGAGGTCTTCTCATAGTCTGCGGGCGCCACCTTGGCCCATGGCAAGGCGTTGTCCAGCGAGCGTTCACCCTGGTCGGTACTGTCTATCACTGTAGGAAAGACTATATCCGGACGTACACCACGATGTTGTGTGCTGTCACCGTTGACCCGGAAAAATTGTGCGATTGTCACCTTTAGCTGCCCAAGGTCAGACTCACCCCGATCAAAGCGGTTAAGGTCAACCAGTGTTTGCACTGTGCCTTTACCAAAGGTTGGCTCTCCGATAATTATGCCGCGCCCATAGTCCTGGATAGCCCCGGCAAAAATCTCTGATGCCGACGCGCTATAGCGATTAACCAGAACGGCCAGCGGACCGGTATACGCAACACTATCGTCCGGGTCTTCATTAATCTCTATATCACCGCGGGTGCCCTTTACCTGTACGACCGGACCTGACTTGATAAACAGACCGGTCAATTCGGTGGCCTCACTCAGTGATCCGCCACCATTGCTGCGTAAATCAATGACGATACCGTCAACACGCTGCGACTGGAGGTCGCGAACAATCTTTCTCACGTCGCGGGTCGTGCTCTTGTAATTCTTGTCTCCACGGCTACGCGCATCAAAATCCAGGTAAAAAGTTGGCACGTCAATCACACCAATCTTTAAGTTTTTCCGGCCTGCCGGTACCTCTATTACTGACGACTTGGCGGCCTGCTCTTCCAGCTTGATCTTGTCACGCACCAGGGTAATTTCCCTGGTGGGTCCATCTACCCCCGAGCTATGGGGTTGCAGCAATAACCGCACAACGGATCCTTTAGGTCCCCTGATAAGTTCAACAACATCCTGCAGGCGCCAACCGATAACATCGATCATTTCTCCCTGATCCTGTGCTACACCAATGATCAGGTCCCTTGCCTTTAGCTGACCGCTCATATCGGCCGGACCGCCCTTGATAATTCGCTGTACCTGGGTGTATTCATTCTTGGTTCTCAATGCTGCACCTATCCCTTCCAGGGATAAACGCATATTGATATTAAAATTCTCCGAACTATGCGGCGAGAAATAACTGGAATGCGGGTCAATCGAGGTCGTGTAGGAATTCACGAACAGCTGGTATACATCATTCGCCTCTTGCTGATTAGCCCGACGAATTACCTGCTGGTAACGTTTTTCCAGCGTATCGACAATCTTCTCCCTGTCCTTACCCGCCAACTTGAGTGCAAGGTAGTCGTTCTTTACCCGCTTGCGCCATAGTTCATCCAGTTGACCGGTATCCTCTGCCCATGCGGCGTCCTCGTAATCAATCCGGTAGACCTCATCTTTGGTAAAATCCGGTGTCTGCTGCAGCAGGTCCAGAGCATGTTCTATACGCTCGTGCACACGTGCGCGAAAAACATTATAGATATCAAATGCAGGGCTGGGATCTGCATCCCTGAATGCATTATCGAGATCGTAACGATACTTCTCAAATTTCTGGATATCGCTAGCCAGAAAAAAATGTTTATTGGGGTCCAGTGCCTCGATATAACGGTTCAGGATAAGCGATGACAGCTCATCATTCAGCTCAGGGCGACTGTAATGGTAATTTTTTACCAACTCGGAAATCAGTACGGTAGATTTTGCGTGCTGAGGGCCGGGCTCAAGCGCCGACGTGCTCGCCATGACGACAAGCGGGATGACCGCCAGCAACAAAAAGACCGTACGCTGAATTCCTTTCCTGAACATAATCCTACCTATCAAACCAAGCCAGTATCATAAACGATATCGACATTAATTCTGTTAACAAATTCACTGCTGTAGCGTTAATATACGCGCTTCATCGCTCCCAGGTACAGGTATATCTTTCAAATGATCACGGTAATTTCCCCAGCAAAAAAACTGGATTTCGACACCCCAACTCCCAAACTGGATGCCACCAAACCGGACTTTCTGCCCCAATCCCGAAAACTCAACAGGATTTTACGCGAATATCCCGAACTGGATTTGATGGAGCTGATGCATATCAGCAAAAATATTGCCGCGCTGAATGTAGAGCGCAACAATTCCTGGAAAACCCCGTTTACCCTCAACAATGCCAAACCCGCACTACTGGCATTCAAAGGGGATGTCTACCAGGGGCTGGACGCACCAACACTCAAACCGGCCGACCTGAAATTCAGCCAGAAACACCTGCGTATCCTGTCCGGGCTGTATGGGATACTCAGACCACTGGACCTGATGCAGGCCTACCGACTGGAAATGGGCACCAAATTACCGAACGAAGCCGGCAAAAACCTGTATGAGTTCTGGGGTGATCAGCTCACCAGCAAAATCAATGAGGAACTTGCCTCGCATCGCACAAAAACCCTGGTCAACCTGGCCTCGAATGAATATTTCAAATCCATCAAACCTCGTCTACTTGAAGGTGAGGTCATTACGCCAGCTTTCAAGGAGAGAAAAAACGGCGACTATAAAATGATCGGTATATACGCCAAAAAGGCTCGTGGCCTGATGAGCCGGTTTATGATTAAAAACCGTATTGACCAGCCAGAGGAACTGAAATCCTTTGACCTGGAGGGATATGGATTTAATGAAACCCTCTCTACGGACAGCAACTGGGTATTTACACGCGGATGAAACTTGTGCTTCTTCATGGTAATAATTTAGGATTCAGCGTTCCTGTGGTGTTTCGCGGCAAGACGCAGTGCGCAGGTAATGGCCTTAGTCCTTGCCAAGCGCTGCAACGCCGCAGCGGGACACCACAAGAGCGCCCGAAGGGTTGGCCTGTCAGCGCCCATGGCGTTGTTGCGCCCCTTGCAAAGGACTAAGGCCATTTGCGGCGAGACGCGCCTAGCCCTGAACGCTGACAGACCAACTGCATCCCAAATTATTACCATGAAGAAACACTATCTAACGGGCATATTCGATACCGATCTAAAAACCTTCGATGTACAGGTCATTCAGGCATCTCACGGGAATCCGGTTCTGGTCGATTTCTGGGCTGACTGGTGCGCCCCCTGCATCGCAATCGCGCCCGTTCTGGAAAAGGTCATCCCAAGTTATAACGGCAAAATTATGCTTGCCCGCCTGGAAGTAGATGAAGGCGATAACATGAAGCTCGCGGGTCATCATAAGGTGCGGGGATTTCCAACGATTATGCTGTTCCAGAATGGTGAGGAGACTGCGCGCTTTAGCGGATCACGACCGGCACCGGCCATTCATCACTTCATTGAACAACATACAGGGCTCACACCGGATTAATTTTTTCCATTTTTTGCCTGATTTCATCAGTGCATCTGCACAACGTTCACTCTAGAATAGCCGCCTCTTTTATCCGCACAAGGTCAGTCATGCCGTTTTACCAGTTTCTAGCTACCTCCCTCCTGTTGTTTTCCACCTTAACTGTCTGGGCGGGTACGCCAATCCCCTCCCCGCCAGGATTTAAATCCAGCGGCTATTTGTTGATGGACTACACCACCGGTGGTGTCATTCTCGAAAAAAATGCTAACACTCCACTGGAGCCCGCCAGCCTGACAAAAATCATGACGGCCTATATCGCCTTTGACGAACTCACCGCCGGTCGACTCAAACCGGAAGATGAGGTGCTGGTGAGCGAGAAAGCCTGGAAAACCGGTGGCTCACGTATGTTTATTGAAGTGGGCAAACTGATCAATGTGGATGACCTGTTGCACGGCCTGGTCATCCAGTCAGGTAATGATGCTGCCGTGGCATTGGCCGAGCATATCGCGGGCTCGGAAGATGCCTTCGCCGAGCTGATGAACCAGCAGGCCAAAAAACTGGGCATGCAAAACACTCACTTTGTTAATGCAACCGGCTGGCCAGCTGAAGGACACACCACAACAGCGAAGGATCTCGCCATTCTTACCCGCGCCATGATCCAGCGCTTTCCAGATCTTTATCAACTGAATGCCATCAAGGAATTCAAGTTCAATGGTATTAACCAGTACAACCGAAACAAGCTGTTGTGGCGAGACAAGTCGGTTGATGGCGTTAAAACGGGGCATACAGAAGCCGCCGGCTATTGCCTGGTCGCGTCGGCACTTCGTGATGACATGCGTCTGATCTCGGTAGTACTCGGCACGCCCAGTGAGAAGGCCCGCGCCAACTCATCTGCAAAGCTGCTTAACTTCGGGTTCCGGTTTTATGAAACTCGCGAGTTGTACAAGGCTGGTCAGGAGTTGGCCAAGACCCGCATATGGAAGGCGGAAAAGCCTGAAATCCGCATGGGAATCAAAGATGATGTGGTGGTCACCATCCCGCGCGGTGACTACAAGCTAATGAAGGCCGAGCTTGAATTTAAAGATCAGATCACGGCGCCAGTCAAGGCAGGTACCGAGATGGGCAAGGTAATAATCAGCCTGGAAGGAAATAGCATCGCCACACGGCCACTGGTGGCGCTGGAGGATGTTGCAGAGGGTAATATCTGGACGCAAATGATCGATAGCCTGCGGCTGATGGCCAAGTAGAATGACGGTCTTTCTTAACGGCAAATTCCTGCCGCTATCGGAAGCCCATATATCGCCGTTAGATCGGGGCTTTCTGTTCGGCGACGGTGTGTACGAAGTTATCCCTGTATATGCCGGCAAACTGTTTCGCGGTAACCAGCATCTGGATCGCCTGCAGAACAGCCTCAATGGCATCCGTCTGACAAATCCGCATAGCAAGCAGGAGTGGACCGGGATACTGGAAGAATTAATCGCCCGGCAACCTCACGACAACCTGTCAATCTATCTACAGGTAACAAGGGGTGCCGATAACAAGCGTGATCACAGTTTTCCCGGTAATGACATACAGCCAACCGTCTTTATCATGGCCAATGAACTCAAGACTGCTCCAGTCGCCACCACTCAGGACGGCGTATGCGCCATTACCCAGCCGGATGACCGCTGGGAACATTGCGACATCAAGGCCATTACCCTGCTGGCCAATATCCTGCTGCGCCAGCAGGCTACCGATCAGGGCTGCGCCGAAACAATCCTGATCCGTGATGGCATTGTGATTGAAGGCGCGGCCAGTAATGTCTTTGTCGTTACTGGCAAGCTCATCAAAACACCCAACAAGGGGCACCAGATGCTGACGGGCATCACCCGTGACCTGGTCCTTGAAATCGCTGCATCTCAGAATATTGAGACCGTTGAATGCGATATCGCCGTTGATGAACTGCTTGGCGCAGACGAAGTCTGGATCAGTAGCTCCACCAAGGAGGTTCTGCCAGTTACCAGCATAGATGGTAAGCAGATAGGTGATGGCACACCTGGCCCTGTATGGCAGGAACTGATTTCTTATTATGCAGATTACAAGAAGCGGCTAGTGGCTGGTGAGATTAGCTAGGTATTGACTAGCAGTTTGGCCATTATAATGATGCCGAAATCTAATTCCTGATTTCGTGCTTTTTAGTTTTGAATCTTTATTAGCTTCCTCCTATAGCACGAGTCACTTTCTCTTGCGTGGCCAAGAGAAAGTGACCAAAGAGAAGGCCACCCCAAATAACTCGGCCTGCGGCTACACTGTGCTACTCAAATCTATCGAGGCCGGCATAAGCGGCGTCCATGCCGCCTATGCCTAAAACGGCTCCTGCCGTTTTACCTCAATAGATTTTGCGTTGCTCGTCGAGTTATAAGGCGAGGTAAGTCAAAGGCACCACTGTTTGAGGTTTCGATTTTGAGTTTGACTTACCGCGACTTATACGCTGCCGAGAAGCGCAGGGGAATTCGGGGTTAAGCGAGCACTGTCTGAGCGCAGCGAGTAGCGCAGCGCCCGAATTCCGCGAGCATCGCAGGGAACCCGCAGGGCAGCGTATTGGGAGCCGTGGTTTTGGTTACTTTTGCCGTAACAAAAGTGACACGCGCGCCGGGTAGATAGTTGAAAAGAATATAACGGGTACTGCGCGAGTAATCTTGCCAATATAAAAAATCCGGACACAAAAAAAGCCCGGTAAAAACCGGGCTTTTCGAAGCGTACCGTAAAAACAATTAACGCTTTGAGTACTGAGTAGCTTTACGTGCCTTATGCAGACCAACCTTCTTACGTTCAACAGCACGCGCATCACGAGTCACAAAACCGGCCTTGCGCAGATCTGAACGCAGGCTTTCATCGTAGGCCATCAGGGCGCGTGTAATACCATGACGGATGGCACCTGCCTGTCCGCTGTCACCACCACCTTTGACCGTAACGTTGAAGTCAAAGTTAGCGGCATTCTCGGTCAACTCCAGTGGCTGGCGCACGACCATACGGCTGGTCTCACGACCGAAATACTCATCCAGTGGCTGGCTGTTAACGGTGATATCACCCTTGCCCTTGCTCAGAAATACACGTGCGGTGCTGCTCTTGCGACGACCTGTACCGTAGTAGGTTTCACTCATAATCTATTTACCTTAAATATCCAGTGGCACAGGTTGCTGTGCTACATGCTTGTGTTCAGTACCGGCATAAACCTTCAGCTTGGAAAACATCTGACGGCCTAGCGGGCCACGGGGCATCATGCCTTTAACGGCCTTCTCGATAACACGCTCGGGATGCGTCTGCAGAAGCTTCTCCATGCTGATCGACTTGATACCACCAATGTAACCTGTGTGGTGATAGTATTTCTTGTCCTTCATCTTGTTGCCGGAAGCGTGAATCTTTTCTGCGTTGACCACGACAATGTAGTCTCCAGTATCAACGTGTGGCGTGTACTCAGCCTTATGTTTTCCGCGCAGACGACGGGCGATTTCTGATGCCAGACGACCCAGGGTTTTGTCGGTCGCGTCTACCAGATACCAGTCTCTTGTTACGTCAGCCGGTTTGGTGCTTTTCGTCGTCATGTCGGTAAAACTTCTCGCTATCAAAAAGGCGCGCAATCTTACAGACTGAAACACCTTTATACAAGGCCTATTTCAGGTGTTTTTCCCATCCGTCAATCGCCGCTCCGGCGTCCTGCCTCTCGCGGCATACACCCACATCCATGGGCATAAAAAAGCCCGCCGTAGCGGGCTTTCTCGGCTGGGGCCTGGCGCCTACAGGTCGCCCTCGACCCCCGCCTGCACAATACTGAATATGGTGTTACGAACCTTCACGCCCAGTGCTTTCAGGTTATCGGGCAATTGTACATTTTTTACCATGGCATCCATATTCAAGGTAACGAGCTGGCCCTTGCCTGACTTATCCTCGATCAAGGCGATCCGGCAGGGTAAAAATCCGGCAAATATAACGTTATGTTCTACCATCTGCTTGGCGATCAGGGCGTCACAAAACTGAAATATCTCCATGCGCCGGGCGTCCTCACCCATTGACTTGACCTGTTCTGATAGAGGCAGGTGGGCAACCAGCTTGAAATTCAGGCCATTGGCGCGCAGTTTCATGGAGTCAATAGCGTCATCCATGCTGACATCCTCCGCCAGCGGACAAACAATAATATTCATGCCCTTATCCTGACAGCCTTCGGGGAGCTCAATCATCTCCTCCGCCAGCGCATGTGATGGCAGTAGAAATGACAATATTGCCAATAAAAACAGTGGGTTAAAAATAGTTTGTTGCATTAGAATCCTCCGAGTTTGAGTATCATTATTCTTATTATTAATAAACAGACTGCCCGCGGGCACAGATAGTATTGGTCAATTGTAAGAAATACAAACAACAGGCAAAAAAAAAGCGGCCATTAAGGCCGCTAACAATTCTATTTGCTCAAAGGAGGAGAGAACTAACAAATATGTCCGTATATTAGAATATATATATATTCTTGTCAAGCCTCTGTTCAGATTTTTAATCTCTCTACCTCTTCACCACCAATTAGGTGCTTCTGCAGGATTTCCTCCAGGTCCTCCTCATCCACATAGGTATACCAGGTCTCCCGCGGGTAAACGACGACGACAGGGCCCAGTTCACAGCGATCCAGGCAACCAGCGGTGTTAATACGAACACCACCCTCCCCGGTCAAATTGAGCTCCTTGCAGCGCTTCTTGAGATATCCCCGCTTTTCGGCAGCGCCATGATCCTGGCAGCATTCCCGCCCGTCATCTCGGCGATTGGTACAAAAAAAGACGTGGTGTTTGTAATAAGACACGGTAGTTCCCATATTTTTACTATCGCGGACTTTACCAAAGTCCACACTGCTCAGCGAATATCGTAGAATGCACGGATGAAATCACCTGAATTACTGTCCCCGGCCGGTACCATCAAGAATATGCGCTATGCCTTCGCCTATGGCGCGGACGCGGTCTATGCCGGTATGCCGCGTTACAGCCTGCGGGTGCGCGAGAACGACTTTCTTGAAGACAATCTGCGAATCGGCATCCAGGAAGCACACGATCTCGGCAGGCAGTTTTTCGTTGCCACCAATGTGATGCCGCACGGTTCCAAATTAAAAACCTTCCTCAGGGATATTGAGCCAGTCGTTGAAATGGGTCCGAATGCCCTGATCATGGCAGATCCCGGCCTGATCATGATGGTACGCGAAGCATGGCCGGATATGCCGATACACCTTTCCGTACAGGCCAATACCACCAATTCTGCGGATGTCAGATTCTGGCAATCCGTCGGCATCAGTCGGGTCATTCTCTCTCGTGAGCTATCACTGGATGAGGTTGCCGAAATTCGCGACGACTGTCCGGACATGGAGATCGAAGTGTTTGTACACGGTGCGCTGTGCATGGCCTATTCGGGCCGTTGCCTGCTATCGGGCTATTTCAATCACCGTGATGCCAACCAGGGCACCTGCACCAACGCCTGTCGCTGGGAATACAAGGTCGGCACTGGCCCGGAAACCAACCCGACGATAGATATGGCAGATATTAATAAACTCACGGACAGTGCCCCGACAGCAGAAAACACTCAGCGCCACCCACTGGCAGACGAGGTTTACTACCTGGAAGAAAAAGGCCGTCCCGGTGAGTTTCTGCCCATCTTTGAAGATGAGCATGGCACTTACATCATGAACTCCAAGGATCTGCGCGCCGTTGAGCATGTACACCGCCTGACACAGATTGGGGTGGACTGCCTGAAGATTGAAGGCCGCACCAAATCACATTACTACACCGCCCGAACTACGCAGGTGTATCGCAAGGCGATTGACGATGCCGTGGCCGGCAGGCCCTTTAATCCGGAATTGATGGCTGAACTGGAAAATCTTGCCCAGCGCGGCTATACCGACGGCTTCTTTGAACGCCATGAATCACAGGAATTACAGAATTACAGACAGGGTGCCTCCAAGGCAACCAAATCCCAGTTTGTGGCTGAAATTATGGGTTATGATGCCGACTCCGGTCAGGCCGAACTGGATGTCAAAAACAAGATCCGGGTCGGTGATGAGCTCGAACTCATCACCCCTGATGGTAACCAGAAATTCAAGCTGAATACCATGCATAGTCTGAAAGGCGAGACGCTGGAAGAAGCCCCGGGCGGCGGCTGGAAGGTACGGATCCCGTTACCCAGGCCGGTCGGTAAACTCGCGCTACTCACCCGTATGTTTAAACCTGCCCAGGTTAACAACGCGAAAGAGATTCAATAACCATGAATATAGACAACCTGATCACAACCTTTGATAACGCCGTACGCACACTGCACAACGTCTATGGCAATCGGCGCCCCTATCCGGCAGCGGATAAGGAAATCGTCGAACTCTCTGACGATGAGCGTAAACACGTCGCCGGGCTAATGCGCGTTGACCATGTTGGAGAAATATGTGCCCAGGCGCTATACCAGGGACAGGCGTTCACCGCACATGATGCAGCTACCCGTGAACACATGCTGGAGGCCGCCGACGAAGAAACCGATCACCTCGACTGGTGCAAACGACGCCTGGATGAACTCGATAGCCATACCAGCCTGTTAAATCCAATCTGGTATGCAGGCTCCTTCGCTATTGGTGCGGCAGCCGGTATTGCCGGCAATGGCTGGAACCTGGGCTTTGTCGTCGAAACCGAAAGGCAGGTCGAGGCCCATCTGGATGACCATCTTGAACAACTACCCGAACAGGACAAACGCAGCCAGGCGATCCTGCAAAAAATGAAGGAAGATGAAATCCGCCATGCAGATAATGCCCTGCATGCAGGCGGTAAACCGTTACCTGAGCCCATCAAGCAGGGAATGCGGTTGATGTCCAGGATCATGACAACTACCGCCTACAAAATCTGAGATTTTAATCCTATCTCTTGATAAAAATCCTATAAATATTATTTTAAAAAATACGATTTCCATAAAGATTTTTTGCTTTTTCATTTGCGATCTTCAGGGTAAATAGCAGTTTTTAACACTGCATTTATGTGAGGATAGCAATGCAAAATTACCTGTCTGAATTCGACGATGAATACATGGATGAGGATGGCGATCAGGAGTATCAGTTTCGCAAACCATCGCGCAGCCGTCGCAAGCTCGAAGAGTACATGGAACAGCGACGCCTTAAACACCACCTGATGGATGATTACGACTATAACCTGGATGACTAGCCAGGTTTTATCTGCAGAGGTTTCATAAAAAAAACGGGGCCATTAAGCCCCGTTTTTAATTGGTTAAACAATAGTATTTATTTGTTTAGCCTTTCAACTTGTCCCGCAATATTTCATTCACCTGCTTCGGATTGGCCTTACCCTGTGAGGCCTTCATCACCTGGCCAACAAAGAAACCCAGCATCTTTTCCTGGCCTGCCCGATACTGCTCAACCTGTGGTTGATTGTTGGCGAGTATCTCGTCGATCATGCCTTCGATCGCACCGGTATCGGTGATCTGCTTCAGCCCCTTGGCCTCAATGATGGCATCGGCATCATCCTCGGATGACCACATGGCTTCGAAGATTTGCTTGGCGATCTTGCCGGAAATCGTGTTATCGGCGATGCGCTGAATCATGCCACCCAGGCGTTTTGCATCGATGGGGCTGTCGTTCATGTCCATGCCTTCTTTATTGAGTGCACCTGCCAGTTCAACCATCACCCAGTTGGCACAGAGCTTGGCTTCACCCGCGACCGCCAGCACATCTTCAAAATAATCGGCCATTTCCTTGCTACTGGTCAGTACCGCCGCATCGTGTTTACTCAGCCCCAGCTCTTCAATGAAACGATGACGCTTTTGCTGTGGTAGCTCCGGCATGGTCTGGCGAACAGCCTCGATATATTCATCATCAATGACGACTGGCAATAAGTCAGGGTCAGGGAAGTAGCGGTAGTCGTTGGCCTCTTCCTTGGAACGCATGGAGCGGGTCTCGTCCTTGTCGCTATCGTACAGGCGGGTTTCCTGCACAACTTCACCACCATTTTCGATAATATCAATCTGGCGTTCCACCTCATGATTGATGGCGCGCTCGACAAAGCGAAAGGAATTCAGGTTTTTGATCTCGGCGCGTGTACCGAATTCTTCCTGTCCCTTGGGTCGAACCGAGACATTGGCATCACATCGGAAAGACCCTTCTTGCATATTGCCATCAGAAATACCCAGATAACGCACCAGTGAATGCATGGTCTTCATGTAGGCCACGGCCTCCTTGGCTGAACGCATTTCAGGTTCGGAAACAATCTCCAGCAAGGGCGTGCCCGCCCGGTTCAGGTCGATACCGGACATACCTTCAAAGTCTTCATGTAGCGATTTACCGGCATCTTCTTCCAGGTGCGCACGGGTCACCCCGATCACCTTGCTGACCTCACCATCATCCAGGGTGATTTCCAGTTCTCCTTTACCTACGATGGGCAGATACAGCTGTGATATCTGGTAACCCTTTGGTGAGTCCGGGTAAAAATAGTTTTTGCGATCGAACACCGACTTCCTGCCAATCTCAGCATCGATCCCCAGGCCAAACTTCACACCCATGCGCACAGCTTCCCTGTTCAGGACCGGCAACACGCCCGGCAGTCCCAGGTCGACCGCACAGGCCTGGGTATTCGGCTCCGCGCCATAGGCAGTTGAAGCACCGGAGAATATTTTGCTCTTTGTGGCCAGTTGAACATGGATCTCAAGGCCGATGACTGTTTCCCATTGCATTGCGCTTCCCCCTATTGAAACTGCTCAGGGATCTGGCGATGCCAGTCCGTCACTTGCTGATACTGATGTGCAACATTGAGCAAGCGTGATTCATCGAAGATATTGCCGATCAACTGCAAGCCAACCGGCAGACCCTGACTGAAACCGCAAGGTACCGACATACCCGGCAGGCCAGCCAGATTCACGGCAATGGTATAGATGTCAGACAGGTACATGGTGACCGGGTCGTCGGCCTTTTCACCCAGTTTGAAGGCCGTCTCCGGGCTGACCGGGCCGGCAATCACGTCAACCTCGGTAAAGGCCTTTTTGAAATCATCACTGATCACACGACGTACTTTTTGCGCCTTCAGGTAATAGGCATCATAAAAACCGGTGGATAAGGCGTAGGTACCGATCATAATGCGTCGTTTCACCTCGGCACCGAAACCCTCACCACGTGAGCGCGCGTACATATCACCCAGGTCTTCAGGGTTCTCACAACGGTGACCGAAACGTACCCCGTCCATGCGTGACAGGTTGGACGAACACTCCGCCGGCGCAACGACATAGTAGGTCGGTACCGATGCATGCATATTGGGCAGGCTAACCTCTTTAATCACTGCACCACGTTTTTCCAGTTCAGCGATGGCCTCGCGCACAAGCTTTTCCGTCTCACTATCCAGGCCTTCACCGAAGAATTCAATTGGCAAGCCGATACGCAGGCCCTCGATACTATCGTTCAGGTTCGCGGTGTAATCCGGTACCGGATGATCAATACTGGTGGAATCATGGATATCAAAACCGGACATGGCGTTGAGCATCAATGCCGCATCCTGCGCATCCACGGTCATCGGCCCCGCCTGGTCCAGGCTGGAGGCAAAGGCGATCATGCCGTAGCGGGAAATCCTTCCATAGGTTGGTTTCAAGCCGGTAACGCCACATAGTGATGCCGGTTGACGAATAGAACCACCGGTATCCGTACCGGTTGTAACCGCCGCCAGTCTGGCCGCCATGGCTGCCGCAGATCCGCCCGAGGAACCGCCGGGAACCCGTTCGATGTCCCAGGGATTTTTAACCGCACCATAAAAACTGGTTTCATTGGATGAACCCATGGCGAACTCATCCATATTGGTCTTGCCCAGAGTCACCATACCGGCGGCATTTAGTTTGCTGACCACCGTTGCATCATAAGGCGCGATAAATTTATCCAGCATCTTTGAGCCACAGGATGTACGTACACCATCGGTACAGAATATATCTTTATGTAATAGCGGTATGCCCGTCAACGGGCCTGCATCACCGGCAGCCAGTTGCTCATCTGCCTGTTTGGCCGCCGCCAATGCCTGCTCTTCCGTCACGGTGATGACCGCATTCAGGGCATTATTGGCTGATTGGATACGAGCAAGATAATGCTGTGCAAGCTCGGCCGCGGAGAATTCCTTGCTGCGAAGGCCATTGGCCAGTTCCGCAATGGTTTTTTCATGTAGCGCCATT
>JAPHTU010000211.1 GCA_026196145.1 Gammaproteobacteria bacterium | reverse complement strand
TTTCACGAAGTACATCACGAGTGGTGCCCGGTATCTCGGTCACTATGGCGCTGTCCCGACCACAAAGTGCGTTCATCAGGCTGGACTTGCCGGCGTTGGGTTTACCGGCTATCACAATATGCAGTCCCTCACCCAGAACACGCCCACGATTGGCTACCTCACTCAGCTGCTGAATGGTGTCCCCCAGTCGTATAAGACGACCCTCTATATCACCAGCCTCGATAAACTCGATTTCCTCATCGGCAAAATCCAGCGATGATTCAACATAGATCCGTAAATCGATTAGTTCCTGTAACAGTTCATTAATATGATGGGAAAATTCGCCGTCAAGTGTTCGTACAGCCGCCCGCGCAGCCTGGCGCGAACCCGCATCGATTAAATCCACAACCGCTTCAGTCTGGGCAAGGTCCAGTTTGTCATTGAGAAATGCACGCTCTGAAAATTCTCCCGGACGCGCCATTCTCGCCCCTGCATCCAGTACGGATTGCAATATCATGTCACTGACAACGATGCCGCCATGACCATGCAGTTCGAGTACGTCTTCGCCGGTAAAGGAATGCGGTGCAGGAAAATACAGTGCCAGTCCCTCATCAATCAACTGGCCCTGTTTATCCTTAAAATGGCAGAAGCTTGCATAGCGTGGTTGCGGGACTTTGCCTGTCACTGCGCGAGCTATGGCCTGACATTGCGGGCCGGATGCACGAATAATACAGACACCACCTCTCCCGGGCGGGGTGGCAATTGCAGCTATAGTTTCTGATTCAGACATTTAGACTGTCTGCAGACGCGGGTCAGAGCAAATATCAGCTCTTGCCGGTACCTGCCTCGATGCGCCGGGTAATAACCCATTGCTGGGCGATGGAAAGAATATTATTGACTACCCAGTACAGAACCAGGCCGGCCGGGAAGAACAGGAAAAATACCGTAAAGACAATCGGTAAAAATTTCATAATGTTCTTTTGCATCTCATCCATAGGTGCCGGATTCAGCTTTTGCTGCAAAAACATGGATGCGCCCATAATCAATGGCAATACAAAATACGGATCAGCCACTGACAGGTCATGGATCCACAACATGAATGGTGCCTGTCGAAGTTCCACGCTTTCCAGCAACACCCAGTAAAGTGCAATAAATACCGGGATCTGTAACAGGATCGGAAAACATCCGCTCATGGGATTGATTTTTTCCTTGCGGTACAACTCCATCATCGCCTGTTGCATCTTCTGCTTATCGCTACCGTAGCGTTCTTTTAATGACACCAGCTTGGGCTGAACGCGACGCATATTGGCCATGGAGCGATAGCCATATTCGGATAATTTGTAGAACAACAACTTGATAATCAGTGTTAGTAATATGATTGACCAGCCCCAGTTATCGATAACGTGATCGTGAATAAAGGTCATTAACCAGAAGATTGGCTGGGCAATGATGGTCAGCCAGCTATAGTCCACACTTAGGCGTAAACCGGTAGAAAGCTCTTCCAGTACCTGTTGCTCCTTCGGACCTGCATAAAATCGGCTGCTAAATGTCGTGCTTTCCCCGGGCTGAACCAGGACCTTCGCGGAAATCATGCCAATGCGATACATCCCACCCTTGACCATCTTGGTATAGAAATTATTCGTCTCGTCCTGGCCTGGTATCCACGCTGACAGGAAATAATGCTGAATCATGCCGACCCAGCCACCAGCCACGTCACGAGTTAAAGGCTCATCTTCGATATCATCAAAATCGATTTTTTCAAACTTGTCTTCTTCGCTGTAATAAGCTGCGCCATTGAACGTATAGGCCATGGTATCGGCCATACCACCCGATTCCAGCGGCCTGGTTCTGACCAGTTGTCGATACTGATTTCCCTGCCAGGATAATGATGATTGATTATCTACCTTTTGTTCTACATCAATCACATGTGTGCCACGGTTGAAAATCAGTGTCTTGGTAACCTTGATGCCTTGCTCATTTTTCCAGAACAACGGAACGCGTAGGGTATCTTCACCTTCTGAAAGCTGGTACTTGGACTGACTGACTGTAAATTGCGCCAGGTGATTTGGTGCGCCCTGACGACTCAATAACCCTGATTGAGCGGTATAAACTTCAGCCTGATTTTTGACCAGCAATGGAAAGGGGTCTTCCGGTTTATCCAGGGCCACCGGGTAGGCACGCAATGACAATCGACTAATTTCACCACCCCGCGTATCAATCCAAACATCCAGCTTGTCTGTAAGGACATGGACATATCGGTCAGTCACATCTGTTGTTGTCTGATCACCACTGTCTTCCTGCGGCTGTTCAGACGCCTGATTTAGACTGGAGCTAGTAGATAGTTCTGGCAGCTCTTCTGATTGTGTCGTTGGCTGTTGGTCCGCTACGGGCAACATACCCTGCTGGTTTTGCTGTGTGGAGGCGACTGTTTGCTGTGCCGGTTTGGGGCCATAGTCTTTTTGCCACTCCTGCCACATCAACATCATGATGAAGCCAAGTGCCGCCAGTAATACCAGTCTGGGATTACCCATAGTCCTATATATCCTGTTGTTCCAGCCGAGTACTGATTTTTCGCCAATGGTTTACCAATGACTGAAATATTTGCTGATTATTATTCTGTGCTGTACCTGTACGATTCATAACCACTGCATCTATAGCAATATTAAAGGGTTGATGATGCATGAAACTTTCACGGATAAGGCGCTTGATACGATTTCTGTCAACGGCCCTGGGTGTATGTTTTTTTGCTACCGCCAGACCAAGTCTTGATCTCGTCAGCCCATTTGGCCGCGCCAGGACAATTAGCTGGGCATCTACTGATTTCTGACCAAGCTTGAATGCTTGCTGGAAATCAGGTTTGCACATACTCATCTGATTTCTGCTAAATTTTGCCATCCAGTCAGATCGGCGGCCGGGACGAATACCGGTTTACAGAGAAATGACTATACAGGAGTCAGGCGAGACCGGCCTTTGGCCCTGCGTGCCTTGATTACCCTGCGGCCCGCCTTAGTGGCCATGCGCGCGCGAAAACCATGCGTACGTGCTCGCTTTAGAACGCTAGGCTGAAATGTTCTTTTCATGATAACTACTCACTTAAGTCGGTATATTTTATATATGCCGCCTGATGGCAGGCATAAGGGTCGCGCAGGATACGTAAGCCCCGCCTCGCTGTCAACAACATATGGGCTAAATCCTCGCTCTTTCAGTACCTTAAGCTGAGGCTTGCCGTACGCTAGAGATGCTATTAAACAGCGCTATGGCATAACGCAATAATCCATTATAGACTGCCTTCCCGCTGTCCCGTATAGCGGGGGAAAAATATAAATATTTATCTGTGTGTAATAAAATACCGCAGCACTCATTACCCAGCTATTGGAAGCATTGTCGATAATTGTATGTGGGATCATTGTCTTAACCGCCTTGAATCTGAATTACCTGAACAACAGTTCAATACGTGGATTCGCCCATTACATGCCATCGAAGACAGCGAAACGCTACGGCTACTTGCTCCCAATCGCTTCGTACAGGATTGGGTTGAGGAAAATTTTCTCTCCCGAATACGAGAGCTGGTGCTACTGCAAAATACCGATCTCTCGGTCTCGCTGGAAATAGGCTCACTCAAAACCATTCCCAGCAAGCAAGCAGACACGAAACAATTTACCAGCGCGCCACGCCAGCAACCTTCAGAACCAACACGCAGCAACCTGGACACTAATTTTACCTTTAGCACCTTTGTCCAGGGAAAATCCAACGAGCTTGCCAAGGCCGCTTCACTGCAGGTTGCAGACAGCCCCGGCGGCGCCTACAACCCGCTATTTATTTATGGCGGTACTGGCCTTGGTAAAACGCATTTAATGCAGGCTGTTGGTAATAAAATGCTGGAGAAAAAACCAGACGCAAAAATTGTTTACCTGCACTCCGAGCGCTTTGTATCCGATATGGTCAAGGCACTTCAACACAATACAATAGACAACTTTAAGCGCTTCTATAGAAACGTAGACGCCCTGTTAATCGACGATATTCAGTTTTTTGCCGGCAAGGAGCGTTCCCAGGAGGAATTTTTCCATACCTTCAATACGCTATTGGAATCCCAACAGCAGGTTATTCTTACCTGCGACCGTTACCCCAAGGAAGTTGATGGGCTTGAAGACCGCCTGAAGTCCCGTTTTGGCTGGGGCCTAACCGTTGCCGTTGACCCACCTGAACTGGAGACCCGTGCGGCTATTCTGAAAAGCAAGGCGGAAAATGCACATATTGAAATACCCGATGAAGTTGCCTTTTTTGTAGCCAAGCGTATTCAGTCAAATGTCCGCGAGCTTGAGGGGGTGTTACGACGTTTGATAGCACATGCACAATTTACCAATCGGCCTGTCACCATGGATCTTACTCAGGAGGCATTACGAGATTTACTGGCTATGCAGGAACGCATGGTTAGTATAGAAAACATACAGAAGTTGGTTGCTGAATATTACAAAATAAGGGTGTCTGATCTGCACTCCAAAAGCCGTAGCCGTTCTGTAACACGACCCAGACAACTGGCAATGGCATTATCCAAAAGTCTTACCAGCCACTCTTTACCCGAGATTGGTGATGCCTTTGGCGGACGCGATCATACAACCGTACTACACGCCTGCAGGAAAATAGAAGAATTGAAAGAAACTGATAACAGGATAAGAGAGGATTACCATAACCTGTTAAGAACTATCACAACATAGTGTGGATAACTTGTTTAAAATCTGCATGAAATACAAAATAGTGAGTTATCCACAGATAGCCCACAAATAAAAAGTGTAAAGTTAACAGGATTAATTTTAAATAAAACTATACTAACTCATTGATTATAAATAAGAATAATTAGTTATCTACATATCCAACGAACTAATAACTATTATAAACTTAATTAATAAATAGGGATTAATAAGCGGCCATGAAATTTCAAATTCCACGCGATGTGATACTTAAGGCACTACAACAACTATCTGGTGTCGTTGAAAGAAGGCAGACTTTGCCTGTACTCGGTAACATCCTGGTCAAATCAGAAGACAATAAAATTACCCTGGCTGCAACCGATCTGGAAGTGGAACTCATTGTAGATCTTGAATGTATGGTGGAAGAAACGGGCGAAACCACGATACCTGCCAGGAAGTGGCTTGATATCTGTCGAAACTTACCCGATGACGCCACAATTACGATTACTGGAAACACAGACAAGGCCATTCTGCAGGCAGGGCGAAGCCGTTTTACTTTATCTACCCTGCCGGCGACTGAATTCCCATTGATAGAGGAAATCAATTCTCAAACCAGATATCAGATATCGCAAACAGTATTGAAAGATATCTTTGATGCAACGCATTTTTCTATGGCACAGCAGGACGTGCGATACTATTTAAATGGTCTGATGATGGAGATGACGTCAACCCTGCTACGCAGTGTAGCTACAGACGGCCACCGACTGGCGATGAAAGATGTGCCACTAGCTATAGAATTAAACGAAGAATCCAGGCAGGTAATCGTGCCCAGGAAAGGAATCCAGGAACTGTTGCGCTTGCTTGCTGACTCTGATGAGGAGGTACAGGTGGTAGTCGGTAGTAGTCATATACGTCTCACCATGAATGGCATGACCTTTACCTCCAAATTAATCGATGGGCGTTTCCCGGATTACGAGCGCGTTATGCCAGAAGGAGGAAACAATATTGTGGTCGCAGAAAAGGAATCTTTGCGTCAGACGCTGGTACGCGTGGCTATCCTTTCTAACGAGAAATACCGCGGTATTCGAATGATTCTGGGTACAAACACCCTGCTGGTCATGGCGCATAATCCTGAACAGGAAGAGGCAGAAGATGAATTAAAGGTAGAATATACAGGCGATGAGTTTGAAATTGGGTTTAATGCTAACTACCTACTCGATGCCATTAATGCGGTAAAAAGTGACCAGGTTCAGGTAGTGCTCAAGGATTCCAATAGCAGTTGTGTCATCAAGGCCTCAAATGATGATTCTTCCAGTTATGTCGTTATGCCCATGAGGCTTTAGACAATAGTAATATTGGTCAGGTGACAGACCATGCCATTGCAGTGTCTGAAGACCTTTCATTTTAGAAATCTCCAGGATGTAAATATAGAGCTCAATAGCGGCTTACAGATTGTCTATGGGGATAATGCCTCGGGTAAAACCTCTCTACTTGATGCCATGCATCTACTTTGTAGTGGTAAATCTTTTGTAGGCGCGTCACCTAGGAAGTTACTACAGTTCAACCACGATAGCTTTTCCATCAACGGTGAAATTAAATATAAAAATAATCTAAGGGAAAAATTGCAATTCCGATGGGAAGATTCACGAATTCATCTCATGGTTAATCACCAGGCCATGCAACGAAGTTCTGATTACGCCGCTATACAACCGGTTCGGGCGATTACCCCATTAAGCTATAAGCTACTGGATGATTCACCCGATATTAGGCGACGTTTTATCGACTGGGGCGTGTTTCACGTGAAACATGATTACATCGAGATATGGCGGAAGTTTCAGCGAGCATTGGCACAAAGAAATGCGATGTTGGTAGCAGGCACTGATGCACGCACACTTATTGCCTGGAGCCAGGAATATGTTCAGCTCTCACTACTGGTTGATCAGTATCGGGCTGAATATATCGATGAGTTTCGCCAAAAGTTGAAAATATTGACTGAATTATTTTTGCCTGATGATAGTGTCACAATAAATTACCAGAGAGGCTGGAACGAAGATGGCGATCTGGACACCATACTCAATGATTCTTTCAGACGTGATACAGAGCGGCACTTTACTTACTACGGACCGCAGCGAGCTGAATTATCTATCCGTATGAATCAGAAAATAGCCAAGGATGTAGCCTCGCGTGGACAGAAGAAATTAATTACATTTGCGCTGTATCTTACGCAAGCGCGGATTCAACAAAATATAGGCCATCAGGATGGATTGTTACTTATAGATGATTTGCCCAGTGAGCTGGATGCAGAACACCAGCGTATGGTGATGGATCTACTTAAAAACCTACCAACACAAGTTGTTCTTTCCTGTATAGATCTGAAGCAGATGGAAATAGCTGAAGGTATGGCGAAAAAACTGTTTCACGTGAAACAGGGGCATGTAAAAGAAGTGGTACAATAGCGGCTTTGTCGACGTCGGGTTTAATGGTGTATGGATAATTACGATTCCACGAATATTAAGGTTCTCAAAGGCCTGGAAGCAGTTAGAAAGCGGCCCGGTATGTATATCGGTGATACCGATGACGGGACCGGCCTACACCATATGGTTTTTGAGGTGGTGGACAATTCAATCGATGAGGCGCTTGCTGGCCACTGCTCAGAAATCAATGTCGTTATTCACAGTGATGAGTCGATTACAGTGACAGATGATGGCCGCGGTATTCCAGTTGATATTCATGAAGAAGAAGGTCGTTCTGCGGCAGAAGTAATCCTCACGGTTCTACACGCTGGCGGTAAGTTTGATGACAATTCTTACAAGGTGTCAGGTGGTTTGCATGGTGTAGGCGTATCTGTGGTCAATGCATTGTCAGAGACTCTGCGCCTGACAATTCGTCGACATGGTAAAAAACATCAACAGGATTATGTCCTGGGTGAACCGCAGGGTGACCTTAAGGTCATCGGGGATACGAAGAGCACGGGTACAGAAATACGTTTTAAGCCCAGCGTAGAGATCTTTTCGGATACGCATTTTCATTATGATATTTTAGCCAAGCGCCTGCGTGAGCTGTCATTCCTGAATTCCGGTGTGCGTATACGATTGACAGACGAACGTGGCGACAAAGAGGATATCTTTGAATATAAGGGTGGTATCCGGGCCTTTGTCGAACACTTGAATCGTAATAAGACGCCTCTACACCCAACCGTAGTCAATATATCGACAGAAAAGGCAGATATTGGCGTGGAGGTTGCGTTGCAGTGGAATGATTCTTACCAGGAAAATATTTTCTGCTTTACCAATAATATTCCACAGCGCGATGGGGGCACCCACCTGGCGGGATTCAGGGCAGCCCTTACTCGTACCCTTAATAATTACATGGAAAATAATAGTACAGCCAAGAAAGATAAGACTGCTGTAATGGGTGACGATGCACGAGAGGGCCTGACTGCTGTGCTGTCGGTAAAGGTACCAGATCCCAAATTTTCTTCGCAAACAAAAGAGAAGTTGGTTTCCTCTGAAGTAAAAGGTGCCGTTGAATCTGCCTTTGCAGAGAAGCTGAGTGAATTTTTATTGGAAAGTCCTGCTGAAGCCAGGGCGATTACCAGCAAGATAGTAGAGGCCGCCAGGGCACGAGAGGCCGCCAGAAAGGCCAGGGAAATGACCCGTCGTAAAGGTGTACTGGATATTGCCGGCCTACCAGGGAAACTGGCGGATTGTCAGGAAAAAGACCCGAGTCAATGTGAACTGTTTATTGTGGAGGGAGACTCGGCTGGAGGTTCGGCCAAGCAGGGTCGTAACCGCAAGTATCAGGCGATATTGCCGCTGAAGGGCAAGATTCTGAATGTGGAGAAGGCGCGTTTTGACAAGATGTTGTCATCCGCCGAAGTGGGGACACTGATCACGGCGATGGGAACCGGTATTGGCAAGGATGAATTTAATATCGAAAAGTTACGCTACCATCGCCTGATAATTATGACGGATGCAGACGTCGATGGATCGCATATCCGTACATTGCTGTTGACCTTCTTTTATCGGCAAATGCCAGAGTTGATCGAAAATGGTTATGTCTATGTAGCGCAACCACCGCTTTATAAAGTGAAAAAAGGCAAGCAGGAACACTACGTTAAGGATGATGACGAGTTGAATCGCTATCTGTTACAAATTGCCCTGGAAAACAGCACGTTGCATACCGGCACCGAAGATGGTGATATCAGTGGCGTTGCCCTTGAGAACCTGGCTGCCCAGTACATGAAGGTCATGTCGATAGTGGAACGTTTGCGGAACCGTTTTCCTGCAGAAGTGCTAGCAGAGATGATACATAATCCACTAGGTGACGAGGATGACGTGCAGCAGTGGCTGGAAGGCTTTGTAGAAACACTGAATGAAAAAAGCAGCGACCGCTACGGCTATCTGTTCGATGATAATAAAGATGATGTATATGAAATTCATCTTCAGGTTACCCGCCACGGCGTGACAAGCAGCAAGACTATCACCCAGGAATTTTTTGAAACCCCCGAATACCATGAAATTCAGCAACTGGGTGAAAACCTGGATGGACTGTTAGGTGAAAAGGCAAGCGTTCAACGGGGTGAACAATCTCATTTAGTGAAATCCTTTGATGAGGTAATGCGCTGGATACTGGAACAGGCGCGCAAAGGTCAGTCCATCCAGCGTTATAAAGGTCTGGGTGAAATGAATCCTGACCAGTTGTGGGAAACAACGCTGGATCCGGAGAGCCGTCGCCTGTTACAGGTACAAGTCGAGGATGCCATCGCCGCTGATGAAATTTTTACTACATTGATGGGCGACCAGGTAGAACCACGACGGGACTTTATTGAAAGCAATGCCTTATCGGCCGTAAATATCGATATTTAGTTCTGCTTTTACCCTGGTTTCTGAGGCTGGTAAAACTCTGGTATGGCAATAGCGGCAACGATTGCCAGTACTATCAAACCCATGAATATCCATACCAGGATTGATGTCTGATGTTTAATATCAGGCGTAGCCGCTACAATTTCCTGATAGTCCTTTGAAAGGATGAAACGCCCCTTTTTGCAGTAGATGGCGTACAAGATATATAGATTGATAATTGTACCAACCGGAAATCCCGTCAAGCCGATGACAGAAAATATGGTTACCGGTATCTTTGCCCTTGGGCTTAAGGCGCGCAGTAGCCTGGCGGCCCAGAACTGAAAAATGCCGAGTAATAAAAATATGCTGGCTATCGTAAGTGCTGAAACGGGAGGCTCGGCTAATGCAGTAGCTGCCATTCCGGCGCTGGCAATGAACATAAAGAAAGCACCAAGATAATACAAAATGCCGATGGATTTAATGGTGGCTTCATGACGGATGTGCAGGGAACGAATTTCCTCCATCTCTGAATCAGCCGGGATGATATTGGCCTGTGGTGCCTGGTAGGGATTGTCGACCTGGTTATTCATTTGGCTTTACGTTTATGCAGTTCCCCTGTGTAAGGGGTAATACTGATCTTGTGCATTTCACCCTCAATCCAGTCCTCAACTTCCTGATTGAGCTGGGAGGCTGGTTTATCCTTGCTGGCTATCGGGGCACCTATCACAACCTTGATCGTACCCGGTCGTTTTATAAAGTCATTACGTTTCCAGAACTCGCCGGCATTGTGCGCTACCGGAATAGCAGGAAAGCCGGTTTCGGTAGCCAGTATAGCGCCGCCCATACCATAGCGTCCCTTTTTACCGGGTGGTACACGGGTGCCTTCAGGAAAAACGACTATCCAGCGACCGTCCTCGAGTTTCTTTCTGCCCTGCTCCACAATTTGAGTTACCGCCTTGCGACCGGATGAGCGATCTATAGCAATAGGTTCCATGGCGGCTATCGCCCAGCCAAAAAATGGCAGTCGGAATATTTCACGTTTCATTACCCAGACCTGCGGAGGAAACAGTTTCTGTAATGCCATGGTTTCCCAGGCGGACTGGTGCTTGGCCATGATGATGCAGGGTGTGTCCGGGATATTCTCTGTCCCGCTGACCTCATATTTCAGGCCGCAGGTTATCTCCAGCCACCACAGGTTAAAGCGTGTCCACTGATGGGCATAGCGATAGCGTAGCGGATAGGGAACAGGATATAGAAATGGTATGACTGGGGTAATCAAAATGGTGGATAGAGACATGCCTATCCAGAACAGCAGGGACCGTAGAAACAGCATTGCTATTTTGTATCAAGCAGGTGATCAACTGCCGCAGAGAGATTTTCAAAAACGGGTGTATCACCGAGTCCATGCTCTGAAAGGCCATCCACCATTTTTTCACCCTTTCCGGTTTTTACCAGAATGGGTAAGGCATCGACAGCGGTCGCGGCCTGCAGGTCACGCAGGGAATCACCAATGACATGTACATGTCTCATGTTGGTGTTATAGCGTCTGGCAATATCGATCAACATACCGGGCCTGGGTTTTCGGCAATCACATTGATCACGTGGCGCATGCGGGCAGAAGAACACGGCATCGATATGACCACCAACCTCGCTGACAAGCTGGTGCATCTTGTTGTGCATATCAACCAGATTATCCATGGTAAAAAGCTTGCGTGCGATACCGGACTGGTTGGTGGCAACCGCTACCTGATAGTCCGCATGGTTGAGTCTGGCGATGGCCTCCAGGCTGCCATCAATTGGTAACCACTCCTGTGGCGACTTGATGTATTCATCGGAGTCATGGTTAATAACACCATCACGATCAAGTACAATGAGCTTCTTCACGCGGATTTCTCATCCGGGTGCTCAACACCCCGAAATTCCGAGACGCGGATGCGGCCATTTACCATGCGGGACTTACGTTGCATGAGTTTGTCCATTTTGTTCCAGAAGGCCTCATTCAAATCAAATTCGGTAGCGATATCGGTACCCATTAGCAGGATCAGCAGATCTGCAACCTCTTCGGCAAGCTCCTCGGTTGGCTTTCCTTTGCTGATACAGGAAGATATCTCCCCAAGTTCCTCGGCCATCAAGGCGACCCGATAGGTAAGCTCTTCGCCACCCGTTTCCTTGAAGCGGTGCTTGTCATGAAATGCCTGTACCGCCTGCATCATGTCTGCCCAGCTGTCTTTATCAATCGACATGGCTACAGGTGCGAGATATCAGCGACCTGCAGGAACAGGTGTTGTAAACGGGTTAGCAGTGACAATCGATTGGCCTTAATGGCCTCATCCTCGGCCATGACCATGACCTCGTCAAAAAAGGTATCGACGGGTTCACGTAGGGCAGCGAGCGCCTTCAAGGTATTTTCATAGTCTGCGTTCAACAGCATGGGCGTAACGTGGTCCGTCATCTCATT
>JAPHTU010000098.1 GCA_026196145.1 Gammaproteobacteria bacterium | reverse complement strand
CCATGCCAGCAGTTTTTCAGGGTCACTGACAAGAAAACCAAACATTGCACTGACACCATCCTCGGTGATGCCGTCGAAGACGTCGGCTGAAGTCCTGAATACGTAAGCCATCGACCAGCCGGCAATAACGCTGTAAAAAGACAGGATAAGAAACCCTGCGACGACCGCCATCCAGCCGATAAATTGCCAATGCCTTGAGCGTCCACTTTGCTCGGCAATCTGCCGGATACTGTTAATCGGGCTCTGCCGGCCCATTCGACCTATCATGATTTCCGCCATCAGGACCGGCAAGCCGATTACCGCAATGCAAATCAGATAGATCAGGACAAAAAGCCCACCGCCATATTCACCAACAAGATACGGGAAACGCCAGATGTTACCCAGGCCGACGGCGGATCCGGTCGCCGCCATTACAAAGACGGTTTGTCCCGTCCACTGCCCATGCATGGATTCTCTCAACATAATTGAGGACAGAAGGCTGGCTTGTGGAAAGAAGAGGTCATAGCGGTGACATTCTCAACAATAACGGCACATGACTCAAGCTTAAGATCGACCATTGGCAATAATATATCTACAATGCGCACCCTGATGCCCACAAAGAAAAAAAAATCAACCAAAGCGACCTCCAGTACCATCGCGCTGAATAAAAAAGCCCGTTTCGACTATTTTATTGAAGATACGTTTGAAGCCGGCCTGGTGCTCGAAGGCTGGGAGGTCAAAAGCCTGCGGGCCGGGCGCGTCCAGCTGAAGGAAAGCTATGTCATTATCCAGAATAATGAAGTCTGGTTGCTAGGCGCCCATATCTCCGCCCTGCCCAGCGCCTCAACGCATATTACGCCTGATCCGACCCGTACACGTAAGCTACTATTGCACCGTAGGGAACTTGATCGGCTTATCGGCGCAATCGACAGACAGGGCTACACCATCGTACCAATCGCCATGTACTGGCACAGGGGACGGGCTAAATTGGAAATCGGCCTTGCCAAGGGCAAGAAACAGCACGATAAGCGCGCCTCTATCAAGGCCAGAGACTGGGAACGTGAAAAACACCGTGTATTAAAAACACGCTGAGTCCGTAATTTCCTGTTATTTAAAGAAATAGTGATTGCACGCTTGATATTTACATCCGCCGCACAAACATACATAGTATTAAATCTTGGGGGCGACATGGCTTCGACGTGGGTCACGAAACCTGAGGTGCATGCAGAGGGTGTAGTAAACCTCTTAAATCCATACTGCAAACTTATAGTTGCCAACGACGACAACTACGCACTAGCAGCTTAAACACCTGTGTAGTGCCGTCTGACCTAAAGCCGTGCTTGTGCGTTTAGATTCAGGCGTCGATTCTCACAAGACCGCAATGAAGCTTGTTCGGGGTGGATTTGTTAAAACTTTACCGAAATCGCGTGTTGTCTTCCTTGCCGATCAGGTAGCAACACGTTAAATCAATTGACCGGATAAGCATGTAGAGCCAAAGGCAGAGGTCTTGCGGACGCGGGTTCGATTCCCGCCGCCTCCACCATTGCACCATCCAAGGCCGTCTCAGGACGGCCTTTTTTTGTGCCTCAGACGCGCTTTTTTGTCATACAGAAAACATCCCGTTTACTAGAATTGGCACGCCCACAAACGCGACTGCACAGACAGAAATAAGCAACAGGCCGACGAGCCCCTCGATGATTTTGATCATTTTTACCCTCCCCCAGGTAACGATGATAATTGAATTGTTAATAAAGCCCGATCTCAATATCGGGCTGAAATACCTGCCTTCATGTTTTCTAAATATTTAGAATCCGGAATATTACTTGAGACTAAAACTGGTAATCTACTACCCAAAAGTATTAGCTCCCAAGAAGCAGGCGGCTATTTAGATTTCCCGGTATAAGACAAATCCACATGTGGTAATAACCTAAGATCGAGCAAATACCGAATGACTGTACTACTAACATTTATCAGAACCAATTGGGTATATATCACGCTGGTCATCCTGGCAGTGATAACAATCCTGTCACTCTGGCCACTGGATTTGTTGCCCCCGGCACCAGGCAGCGACAAAGCTCATCACGTTATTGCCTACGCCATTCTCATGTTCCCTACAGCATTGCGTAAACCCAAGTTCTGGTTATTAATAGGTTTATTCTTTCTTTGCTGGGGCGGATCAATTGAACTACTACAACCCTATGTGAATCGTTACGGTGAATGGTCAGACATGATAGCCAATGCTATTGGATTGATTTGTGGCCTGCTTGCAGCAGAGTTGGTACGTCGCACCCGACTAGTTTACTGATCTAGTGGCAATTAATTGAATTCAGCCTTCTGTAGGGCTTGTCGCTGGGTTATATTGCTTTCTATCTAATCAATTTATCAGGAATATCCACAAATGAATGAATCATTTGAACCACGTAACGATTTGGAAAAAAGCCTGCTGGATGCACAGGAAGGTCGTATCCCGGGGGAACAGTTCATGCAGTCATTACTGGAATCACAGGTCTATATGCCAATTTATGAACAACAGGGCGATGCCATTGGTAATATCCAGTTGGATAACAAGGCGAAGCCATTGTCGATAAAAGACGAGAGCGGTGATGAGTTTCTGATTTTATTCACCAGTCCCGAGCGTGCCGGCGAATTCGTGAAGGACTATCCAGGCTATGGTGATGGCGGCCTGCTGGCCGAGTTCAGCTGGATCATGGAAAAAATGGGCGTAGGATTTGGTATATCGCTCAATCCGAACTGGCCTGTCGGTATTGATCTGGAGCCGGAAGTCATTAAACAACTTTCCGGCGGTTAGCCGTATGACGGCATCACCGCAACGATTAAGTATTAGCCTGTTGCTCCTGCTGGCTGCACCCTATGTGCACGCCATTACGGATGGACAATCGTTTCAGGACTGGCGAGCCAAGTGTGTTAATGCAAGCGACAAGGACAAACAGTCCACTAACTGTCATATCTTTCAGGACTTGCTACAAAAAGAAACCGGCAAACGCGTTTTACACATCGCCATCGGGCACTTACCCGGTAAGCAGCCACTCGCAGTGATCATTACCTTGCCATTGGGGATTTCGCTGCCCCAAGGCACGAGTCTGCGAGTTGATGAGAAAGATTCCAGAACGGTGCCACTACAGGCCTGCTTTGCCAATGGTTGTCAGGCAGCATTCGAGCTTGAAGCAAAATGGGAAAAATTACTGTCAGCGGGAAACAATGCTGAAGTCATCTTCTACAATATCCATAACCAACCCATCAGTATTCCGGTATCACTGAAGGGTATATCCGCCGCTATCAAGGCGTTAAAAGGCAGTAAATGACATGAGCAATACCCTTCATACGATTACACCAGCCGCCGCACATGCGATGGTGAAAGAGAACTCACGTTGTCTGCTGGTCGATATCCGATCCAGCATGGAGTATCTGTTTGTCGGGCATCCGGTTGGTGCAGTACATATTCCGTGGATTGACGAACCGGACTGGGTGGTTAACCCGCATTTTACTACCGAGATCCGCAAGCTCATCCTAGGTGGCGCAGTCTGTGGAGAAGACGAGGGTTGCGCACCGGTCATCCTGATATGCCGCAGTGGGAAACGTTCCAAGGAAGCGGCCGATCAACTACTTCAGGATGGCTTACAGGACATCTACCATATCGATGAAGGCTTTGAAGGTGAACTGGATGAGAACCACCAGCGCAGTACGACGGGTGGCTGGCGCTTCCGCGGCCTGCCCTGGGAGCAGTGCTAACCTCCCGCAGGGTTTAGCGGGTTGGTGCCTCCAGCATCGCCGTATACTTGCGTAGGGTGCGGTTACCGCCCTGCTCCACTTCCAGTACAAAACTCAGCAGTGGCTCGATCACGCGGTCTTTAGTTGAAATCCCGATCACCATTTGACCATCGGCACGGCGTTCAGGAAAAAATTCCAGCGTGGATGCCGTGCCACTACGTTTCAGGCCAATACGTTCGAACTGGGAGTCCGCAGCCAGTTTTACTGTGATTTCCGATGCCTGTATGTCCTCTGGCACCAGGACAGGAATATTGGCGCTAAATGGCTGATTGAGACGTGATTCCAGATCCATATTGCCAAGTCCGAGCGCATATAGCGATGTCGCTGTGCAAAGTAACAGCCCAGTTAGGCAGGCGCTGATACCCCATTTTTTTGTGTTTGAAACCATACATCCTCCATCCTCATGCGTGTAATAGATTCTACATTAGCAGAGTTTTTTGTAATTTCAACAAGATAGAGAATCTTTTAAGAATTCAAATAAGGTTGCGCAGGTCATCCAGATCCAGGTTTCCACCCGTCAGGATGATGCCAACGCGTTCAAACGAGTGCTCCAGTCGCCCGGCAAGCAGTGCCGCCAGCGGTACTGCCGAAGAAGGCTCTACCACCACCTTCAGGCGTTCAAATATGAGGCGCAGGGCGTTCTTTATCTGCTGCTCCGTCACAGACACGATTTTCTCGACGCTCTGTTGAATGATGGCAAAATTCAGCTCACCTATGCCCGCCTGCAAACCATCGGCAATGGTTCTGTTCCCGGTTGCAGGATGGCGTTTGCCATCGGCTACCGAACAACGCGCCTCATCAACCATATCAGGCTCGACACCAATCAAATGCACCTCGGGTTTAATGGACTGTATGACGACGCTTGCACCACTGATCAGTCCGCCGCCACCCACTGGTAGCAGGATTGCTTCGAGATCATCAACCTGCTGTATGAACTCCAGCGTGGCCGTGCCCTGCCCTGCAATGACGTGTCCGTCATCGTAAGGATGGACCAGTTTTAAGTCGGGTCTTCGTGCCATGATTTCAGCTGTGGCTGCCTGTCTTGCCGGCATTCCCGGTTCACATAACGTGATATGTGCACCATAGTGAGAGACGGCCTGTTGCTTGAACTGTGGGACATCGCGTGGCATCACCACATCACATGACATGCCATATTGCTGTGCCGCACAGGCCAGGGCTGCTGCATGGTTGCCGGAGGAATGGGTAATCACACCGGCTTCCTTATTGGACATACAGGCTATCGCATTTGTGGCGCCACGAATCTTGAAAGTACCCGTACGCTGGAAGTTTTCACATTTGAAAAATACCTGGCAGCCGAGCAATTGATTGATCGATTGACTCTGGATAACCGGTGTATGGTGAATAAACGGCTTGATGGTCTCCGCTGCAAGCTTTACTGCCCTGAGGTCCGGTAACAGCATTCAGTGATCAGGCATTGGTATCTGGCAAGCTGTCAACGTGCAGTGTCGATGTAGGAAACGCAATCTGCGCGCCATGACCTTCGATAATATTGAGTATCTTTAACAACACGTCCTGCTTGATTTCATGAAACTTGACCCAGTTGGTGGTCCTGGTGAAGGTATAGACAAAGAAATCCAGCGAAGACGGGGCAAAGCTGTTGAAGTTAACGATCAGTGTTTGCGAGGTATCAATTGCCTCGTGTGCCTTCAGCATGTCGATAACATCGGCAACAATCACATCCATTTTGCCGGCATCATCATAGCGAATGCCGATGGTTTCATAGATACGGCGATTGGTCATGCGTGAGGGATTTTCAACGGCAATACTGGTGAATATCGAGTTAGGCACATATAACGGCCGTTTATCGAAGGTACGTATCCGGGTCAGACGCCAGCCAATGTTTTCGACCGTCCCCTCAATTTCTTTATCCGGTGAGCGCACCCAATCGCCAACTGAAAATGGCCGATCCAGATAGATCATCAGACCGCCAAAGAAATTGGCCAGTAAATCCTTGGCGGCAAAACCGACTGCAATACCACCAATACCGCCAAATGCCAGCACGCCCGAAATGCTGAATCCCAGCGTCTGTAATATCACCAGTACACCGGTAATGATGATAGAAAGCCTGAGCAACTTGCCGATGGCGATAACCGTGGTTTCATCCATGGCGTCCGGCCGAGCTTTTGCCTGCACAATAATATTTTTTTCACCCGCACTGATAAATCGGACCAGGAACCAGGTAAGACTGGCGATGACGCCCACATTCCTGATGGCAGGCACAACCTCGAACAGGCTGGTTTTCGTGTGATCATGAATGATATCGGCAGCAAGGGTCAGGCCAACAACCCAGACGAGTAAACTTAGCGGTCGCTCCAGCGCGCTGATAAAGGCGTCATCCCACAGGTTGCTGGTTTTTTCGGCACGGCGCATGACTCGCCCGAGTGCCCTTTTTTGCATGAAGTTGATGATTAACATCGCCAGGACAACGATGAAAACCTGAATTATCCAGGTCTCTTTACCCAGCAGTTCAGTCATCCATTGTTGTACGCTATGAAAATCCATATCTCACCCTGCCCTAAAAACCCAGTTCCTGTTCCTGGGGAAACTCGTCCTGTAATAAGCGGATGGCATCCCGTGTTAAGTTCCAGCGATCAGACAACTGGTAGTCACCAGTATCGTCGACATCACGACCATGCATATGCGCAATTCTCAGTTGCAATACCGGGTTTACTTTGGGCTTGACGTTATCCAGCACCTCTATTGCCCCGTCACGATTATTACACACCAGCAATACATCACAGCCGGCCTCCAGCGCCGCCTCCGCCCTTTCGGTATATCCACCCACCACATAGGCACCCGCCATGCTCAGGTCATCACTGAAGATGACGCCGGTAAATTCGAGTCGGGTACGTAATACCTCCTGTAACCAGAAACGGGAAAAACCCGCAGGCATTGGATCCAGCTGTTCATACACAACATGTGCAGGCATGATGCCCGCCAGTCCGTAATGGATCATGCGCTCAAATGGCAGGATATCGCTGGCATAGATATCCTCGTAGGAACGTCCGTCAACGGGTAACTCCTCATGCGAGTCTCCACTGACACCGCCATGCCCGGGAAAGTGCTTACCCGTGGCCTGCATACCGGCCTGCTGCAGGCCGGACATTAAACGTCTTGCCAGTTCGGCCACCACCTGAGGATCGCTGTGAAAGGTGCGTCCCTTCAATACACTGCTGCCCTTTTTCTCAATATCCAGTACCGGGGTAAAGCTGTGATCAATGCCTACCGTACGCAACTCGGTCGCCAGCACCCAACCGACGTCTGTTGCCAGTTTTAGTGCTTTATCGGCATTGTGGTTGTACAAATGACCCAGCTGGGCCATGGCAGGCAAGTGGGTAAAATCATCCCTAAATCGTTGCACCGGCCCGCCTTCATGGTCAACCGTAACGATAAGCTGCGGGTCGCGCAGTGCATGAATCTCACTAACCAGGTGGGCTAACTGCTCACGGGATTCATAGTTTCGGGTAAACAAAATGACGCCACCAACCAGTGGGTGTGATAACACCTCCCTGTCCTCCGGGGTTAGTGTGCAACCCGCAACATCCATCATCAGGGGACCTAGCGACATAAGCGATTATTTTTGAGTTATTCTGGAGCGGCGCATGGTACGACTAAACTGGCCTGCTTAGCAATGGATTGACTATACTGGGAATATAGGGTTGAATAATGCAAGATTTCATATGAGATAATATCTGTATCCCGTTGATTTATATATGAATAATATTTATCTATTTTTAAAGACAGGCCTCTTCCTGCTACTTTCTCTCGTAATCAGCGGTGGTGCGTGGGCCACAGAGATCTATGTTTTCAAGGACAAGGATGGGCAAATTCATCTGACCGATAAGCCCAAACACGACGGTTTTCGACGGGTAACCGACCGTGAATGGAAGCATAAACCCTATACATCACTTGATACGGCCAGTTTTCCTCAGAATAAAAAACGTTTTAAGCCCCTGATTGGCAAGGCCGCCCGGCGCTATCGTGTGAATGAGGCACTTTTGAATGCCGTGGTCACCGCCGAATCGGCCTATGATCCCAAGGCCGTTTCCAAGGCCGGCGCGGTCGGTTTAATGCAGTTAATGCCAGGTACCGCCAAGCGTTATGGCACCACAGATCGCTATGACCCGCAGGCAAACGTATTTGCAGGCACCCGTTACCTGAGAGACCTACTCAAGCAGTTTCAGAATACCCAGCTCGCACTGGCTGCCTACAATGCCGGGGAAAACAATGTCATCAAATACGGCTACAAGATTCCCCCTTTCAAGGAAACCCAGAAGTATGTGCGCAAGGTAATGCACTACTATGAGGAATATCAGTCTACGATGTAGCTACCAGCGTGAATACGGGTGACTGATCAGATTGACATTGTAATACCTGACATCTGTGGAAACCTCTTCCCCTAGCCAGTCAGCCCGGGCAAAAACCTCATCTTCACTCTGCAGTTCTATTTCAGCTACCACCAGCCCGGCATTCTCTCCGGAGAATTCATCGATTTCCCATATTGAGCCCTCGTAATCAACCAGATAACGCGTTTTCTCCAGCACCTGGTCACACAATGTTTCCAGCATGATCTGCGCATCCGAAACCGGGACCGGATATTCGTATTCCTGCCTTGATATTGCTAACTCACGGCTCTTGATATTGAGGTTTGCGGACTCACCGTCCAGACGTACCCTGACCGAACTGGCACCCCTGTTCTCTGTCAAATAGCCCTGTGCAATTCTCCTGGACTCAAAAACCTGTGTACGCCAATTGCTATTTTTTAACAGGAATTTTCTCTCGATTTCTATGCCCATAGGATGGTTCTCTATCTCAAATCCATATTTGTTCAAACTGTAATCTATATATATATCATACAGATGTTGTCACTTGATCAGATTTACTCTAAAGTTAGAACCATAATAATTATATTGAAATAAGACGAATCCACCCTGGAGAGAACCGTGAGATCAAGTCAACTCATTGCCCT
>JAPHTU010000016.1 GCA_026196145.1 Gammaproteobacteria bacterium | reverse complement strand
TAATACAATCCCATGTCCTGATCTTTCCGAAGCCATGCAGATTGGCGACTGCCCGGTAGAGGATGATTTAAGGCACATGTTTAAAAATGGCTGTGGAGTCGAGCGTGACCCAACCGCCAAGAACCCAGAACTCTGTGACTCCTACGCAGAGTTCAAGCGTCGCAAGAATACAGCGTTATGGGAATCTTCGGATGGTGAATTTATGGGGTATGTGACATGCGCTATCCCTGCTTCGGAAATAAAAGGCTCCAAGCCGATAAGCGTGGCAGTTTCCCAAAAGAAAGGTATATACAAGGTATCGTGCAACTACCAGGGAGGGATTAAATTTACCTTGCGCACACTTAGCGTGTGCAGAGTGCCCGGTGTGAAGAGTTCAAATGTTGTTATGCGTGCTGACTGCAGCTCCAATACGTCAGCCTGTAAAGCCGAGTGTGACTGAATAGTCATAAATATATACCCGATGCGACTTTCGGTCGCACTAGTTATGAACCTAAGGTATTGGTCCAGGTGGCGTATCCAGCTGTCCACAAACAACTGAATGAAATTTGCAATATAGAGATAGCTAACCCCTTGAATCACCATCCGAGAAAAAGGTTCGGCCAGAACTTTCTGCATGACCAGAATGTACTCGCACGCATGGTACAGGCAATTAGTCCGCTTAGTGGAGACCGGCTGGTTGAAATCGGTCCCGGTGAGGGCGCGCTCACCTGCCCGCTGTTAAAACTGCATGGCGAACTGACCGCAATTGAACTGGATCGTGATTTAGGCCCAAAACTCATGGAAAAATGCGAGCCGCTCGGACAATTCAGACTCTTGCAGGATGACGCCATGAAGTTCGATTACGCGAGACTTGCCACTACCGATAACAAGATACGCATTGCCGGTAACCTGCCGTATAACATCTCAACACCCATCCTGTTTCACCTTGCGGCTCATGCGCATCTCATCAAGGACATGCATGTGTTGTTGCAAAAGGAAGTCGCCAGCAGGATTACGGCCATGCCCGGCAGCAAGACATACGGCCGACTATCCGTCATGATGCAGCTAACCTTCGAGGTTGCACACCTGTTTGATGTTGGCCCCGGCGCCTTCCGCCCGCCACCCAAGGTTCAGTCCACCTTTATCAGGCTGACACCACACCAGCAGGCCGTGGTGCGACCAGATCAGCATAAAAACCTGGCTCTGGTTGTCAGTCAGGCCTTCTCTCAACGCCGAAAAACCTTGCGAAACAGCCTGCAGCCGTTACTGGATGCCGATCAGATCGCCCAGGCAGGCATTGATCCATCGCGCCGCGCCGAGACACTAACGCTGAGGGAATTTGCCGCCCTGGCGGCCTTGCTGCCAGCTAGCAACTAAATGACAGTCGACAGCGAGACTTTGCCGACAACCTGCTAGAATTCCAGTCTGTCTCAGAACAAGTAAACTCAACATCATGCCGTATTCCATTGAAGTCGAAGCCGAGCCAACTTATATACCTGCACAATCCGATCCTGTGCAAAATCGTTATGTGTTTGCCTACACCATCACCATACGCAATACGGGTGATGTCGCGGCCCAGCTGATGACACGCCACTGGATTATTACCAATGCAAACGGTGAGGTACAGGAGGTTCGGGGTGACGGAGTTGTCGGCGATCAGCCACACCTGAAGCCGGGCGAGGGCTATCAATATACCTCCGGCTCCATTATGGAAACACCCGTCGGCAGCATGCGGGGCAGCTACCAGATGGTGGCAGATGACGGCACTGAGTTTGATGCCGAAATTCCGACCTTCACGCTGGCTGTCCCCGGTGCCCTGAACTAACCAACATACTAGGTCACGCAATGTCTATCTATGCCATCGGCGATATTCAGGGTTGTTTCGATCCCCTGAAAAAACTGCTTGAGCTAATACAGTTTAACCCCGACGAGGACCAACTCTGGTTTGTCGGAGACATCGTCAATCGGGGCCCCGCTAACCTCGAGACGCTGCGATTCATCAGGGACCTGGGTGACAATGCAATCACCGTATTAGGCAACCATGACCTGCACCTGCTGGCCATTGCCTATGGGCATCGCGACATACACCATACCCGCGACACCTTCCATGATGTCGTTGAGGCGCCTGATTTTGATGAGTTGGTTGAGTGGCTCAGGCACCGCCCGATGTTGCACCATGATCCTGACATTAACTTCACCATGGTACATGGCGGTCTGCCGCCACAGTGGAACCTGGCACGTGCAAAAAAGTGCGCCAATGAAATTCAGCAGGTATTACGCAGCGATATGATCGATTCCTTTCTGGCCAATATGTATGGCAACAAACCAGGGTTGCAGTGGAAATAATTCCTTATGGCGATTTGCTTGTAGAAACCACTACCCCTCAAAACTCACAGACGGCCGGAATCCACCCACCGCCCGTTGACCATGATCTTCACCGGATGATCCGCATTGCGGGGCAGGGTAAGTGTAAGGGCATGATCCAGTTCGGCAAAATAGCTGCGGGCTTTTACATCCAATAATACTTCCAAAGTGCG
>JAPHTU010000006.1 GCA_026196145.1 Gammaproteobacteria bacterium | reverse complement strand
ATCGCTGTAATCGGGCTGATGTTTTTCATTCTTTCCACTCTCATACGATTTCTCCGGTAGTATTTTTGGTGGTTGGTGTCTGCACATCCGCCTTGCTCGAAAAGTACATGCTTGCGGCCAGAGTTACCGTGATGAGTAGTGAAAACGATAAACGGGGTCGGACCCACTGCTGTCCCACTTACGCGCCATCCCCGTGAAAATGAGCATTCATGATTTTTTGTAGCCATAATAATCAATGACTTACTGCCAGCCCGCTTGTGCGAGTATGACAATAATCACGTTTTTGATATTCATGTCCATAGACTACTTAATGCCACGTTAGTACTGGAATAATGGTATTTAATGCATTTTCCTAAATATTATCTGGGACAGTAGTGGGTCGGACCCGTATTAATCTTGAATAATCTGAAATCCCGTATATACATTAATATGTTCCATGTATGTGGAAGCGACGTGGTCATATTCGATTGGATATATGAAGTATTATAAAGACAAATCCCTATTATTAGACAATGCGCTTTACCGCATATTCTTATCTCTGATCCTGTTTCTCTCCCTGGGGTTTAAGGCAGTCAATGCAGATGAGTTGGATAATCTGCTGGCGAATCTAAAGACTGCTCCTGATGAGGTTAGCGCACGCAAAATCGAGAACGCAGTTTGGGAGCAATGGTTGATGTCAGGGGATCAAAGCATCGATGCCATGATTCGTGATGCCATGCGTCGTCGTAGCAGTTATGACTTTGATGGCGCACTTGAGGTTCTGAACCAGGTGATTGCCATCAAGCCGGAATACCCGGAGGTCTGGAACCAGCGGGCAACGGTTTATTTTCACCGTCAGGAATACGAGAAATCCTTGCAGGATGTTGCCAAAGCGCTTGAGCTCGAACCCCGCCATTTTGGCGCGATGGCTGGGCGGGGAGTGATCCGTTATTTTCAGGGTAAGCCGGCGCTTGCGGCACAGAACATCCTGCAGGCAGCTGAATACCACCCTTACTTAAAAGAGCTGCAGATGTTCGGGCTACCCTATCCGGCAATACAAGAATAGGGTACAGGGTCCAGTAGTTACTCGTATTGAAGAGTAATCCTCTCCGTTACCTTTTATTACTCGTAGATAAAGAGTTGATTAATTATGTATTCTCGTCAAGTGTGACATCAGCCAGTACCAGTAACCTGCTACGCACTTCCATCGGCAATTTCGTCCAGTGAATGTTGATGAGTGCGGCTTCGATATCGAATAGCATCCTCAGGCTGGTTTTAAATCCGGCCGCCTTGATGCGCTGGTAGGCATTAATCGAGCCCGTGACACGGAGTTGCTTATCGGTTGTGATGCCGATGGCTGTTAAGGTCATCGCTGTAATCGGGCTGATGTTTTTCATTCTTTCCACTCTCATGCGATTTCTCCGATAGTATTTTCAGTGGTTAGTGTCTGCACATCCGCCTTGCTCGAAAAGTACATACTGGCGGCCAGTGTTACCGTGATGAGTAGCGTGCCGGAGAGTAGTGCGTAGTCCTCGGACTGCAGGATGAGGTAAAGCACGCTGTACAGGCTGAGCAGGACAATGCTGACTAATCCGGCCAGGGCGCGCCGACGCAGGATCGACAGGCTATATAAACCTATCATGCCGATGACGATGAACGTCGCCAGACCATAGGCGAGGGCGAAGCCGGTATGTTCAGCCAGTGCGATCAGTAATAAATAGAACAGGGCGAGTGATGAGCCGATCATGAAATATTGCAGGAAACCGGGGCGAATGCCCGTGACCCATTCGATGAGTAGTAACGCGATAAAGGTCAGGCTGATGAACAGGACACCATATTTCACGGCGCGTGTTGTTTCGGTATACAGGGTGACGGGCTCAAACAATTGTACGCCGAGGCTCATTTCATTCAGCTTATGGCCTTTGCTACTCAACACCCATTGTTGCGGGTAGGAACGCACCAGGCGTGACACCGACCAGTTGGCATTGAATCCGGTACCGGCGATGATTTCAAAGTCCTTCGGTAACAGGTCGCCATAGAAGCTGGGATGCTCCCAGTCGGATTTCAATTGCATGGCGGTGCGTTCGCCAACCGGCGCAACGCGGAATCCCTTGCTGCCTTTTAATGTGAGCTTTAAATTGAACGGCAGGGCTGCAGTATCCGTTAACGACAAGGGGATATGAATGCCCTTGGGTAATTGTTTGGTTATTTTTGTGCCGGGAGAAAATCGTACCGACTGACCATTGAATACCGGGTCCTGTGCATCCTCGACCCCACTAGGGTCAGAAAGGCCAATGCTCAAGTAAGCCTTGTCCCATAGTATTTTATGCATGCGACTATCATCGGTCATTTCACGGATTCTGTGTTCGACATTGTCGAACTGACCGGTGATCTTAAGTCGCATGCGGTACACCAGTGACTTATAAATACTGCGTTGGCGATATTCGGGTTCTATGTCGCCACCGATATTCAGTTGATCGGGTAACACCAGTGCCTCATGGCTGGATTCGCGCCATTCGGATACATCCTGGTAGATGCCATTGCTGCCGAGCACTTTTTTAGTGACTTCGAAACGGTATTTATACGGAATAACCAATACCGGGCCGGTGAGTATCTGCTCCTTTCCCCAGCTGCTGCTCACGTCATGCAGCACGTTACGATAGCTTCTGTGCCGTTCCGATACGACGCCCTCGATCATGCCCAGCGGTATAAACAGCGCTATGGCCATCAGGGCAATAGCAACGAACCGGGTCGGTAAATGCTGGCGAAAATCCGGCATCGGCAAGCCAGAATTGTTCCCACCATCCTTATCGCGCAGAAACCAGCGCAGTAGCATAAATCCGCCAAAGCCGATGACAAGCAGTATGGCGATGATGACGAAGGCGGCTATAAAAAATTCCAGCATGGCGATTCTCCTTTGTACTTGGTAGGGAGAATGGCAGGCAAATATGCCGTTAATGCGAATCAATTCTGACGAATCATGATGTATCGCTGCTAGGATACGCAGAATTATCAGGATTGGACGGACGACTCACTCTGACCAGAATGATACTAAGGTCACCTTAATTGATGAATTGGATAAGGATATGCTATTTCGAAAATCACCTGAAAAATTCTGGAATCTAATTGCGTCAAAATATGCTGCATCACCGATTTCTGACATTGCGGCTTACGAAAAGAAGATTGAGAAATTAAAATCCTACCTGTCACCAGAGTATCATGTGTTGGATATTGGCTGTGGTACCGGTACACAATGTGATGATCTTGCCAACAATGTTAAGCATGTAACTGGTATTGATATCTCCAGTAAATTACTGGCTGTTGCGGAGCACAGGAAGGCAGAACGTAAAATAGAGAATGTTGAGTTTATACAAACCACGGTTTTTGATGAGCGTTTTGAGCCAGGCAGCTTTGACCTGATAACGGCTTTTTATGTGCTACATTTTTACGAAGATATAGATGAGGTTGTTAGACGCATATATAGCTTGCTGAAGCCAGATGGTTTATTTGTTTCAGAGACCGCGTGCATGGGTGATAAAAATATACTCATAGGCAAACTTTTGCGATTAGCCGGGAAATCAGGTTTCTTGCCATTGATGAGTGTGTTAACAACACGGCAGATAGAGCAGGCACTTGAACAGGCTGGTTTTAGCATTGTTGATAAAACTAAATTCAGTGAGTCAAATGATGAATATACACTGCTTGCTAAAAAGCTATAAATCATAAAAAGAGGGGCAATGGAAAAACCGGGTCAGAGTGATCTTCCCCCGGTTTACCGGACCACTAGCCCGCAGCTAAAGTCGCCACCTCGAATGCCAGTGGTGCCATCTGCCCTATACCAAACAATAGGGGGCAGATAACGTATTTTCGGCTGCATTCAGTCGTGGTGCAGCCCCCTATCTATTTTTAATCAGCAAAATTACAGGCCCGCCAGTTCTGCGTGAACACCCTGATCGGTCACTCGTCTCAAGATCTTTTGTGAATCCATTGCTGCCGGGTCGTATTCCACAACAGTCAAGTGCGGTGTTTTATCAGCATTATGCACACTGATGACACCATCAAGGGCGCGCAGGCTTTCCTCAATGGTTCCGCGTTGTTCAGTACTCAGGTCTTCATCGATATGCAGTATGAGATCTACAAGATTAATATCCATGATCGTACCTCGCTAGGTTTTATACAACATAAGTACCGGGCATAAATTAAATTGCCCGTATAAGCTTTTATTTTAGGAAATGTAGTCCAGATATTCTGTTTATACCAGTTAACAGGAATCAGAATAATACGTACCAGAGAGCAATTGTTTCTAAATATTTGGGAATAACGCTCTCTGGCACTATTTATTCCAACCATAAACATTTCCTTATGGTTATCTTAATAATGATTTATTT